>CAYJPZ010000011.1:0-37168 GCA_964372185.1 uncultured candidatus Brocadiaceae bacterium | reverse complement strand
CTTCTGTGTTGGTTATTTCAATTTAAGAGGATGGAAACAGGTTGCAGTTCAGATAGACAATTTTAAAGGCGACGATGGTAATTGTTGCAGACTGCTCATAGGCATGCAAAAACCTCCGCTTGAAATCATACGGGAAAATTTCTATAAGACTGAACAGGGTATTATTGACAACCAAACGGCATCGGCCATAAAAAAGAAATTAGCGCAAGAATTTAAGGAACAATTAACTATTGGTATCCCGACAGCAGAAGATGAGATTGGTTTAAGAAAGTTATCCCAACAGATAAAAGACAAAAAGGTACTTGTTAAGCTTTTCCTAAAACACCAATTGCATGCCAAATTATATCTTTTATTTCGAGATGACAAGATAAGTCCCGTTATCGGTTACTTGGGCAGCAGCAATTTAACCCTTGCCGGTCTGCTTCATCAGGGCGAATTAAACGTTGACGTATTGGAACAGGATGCAGCATTAAAGCTAACAAAATGGTTTGAGGACAGATGGAATGACAGATGGTGCATAGATATTTCGAAAGAATTGGCTGACATTATTGATACTAGTTGGGCTGCCGACAGATTGGTTTCGCCTTATCATATCTATCTTAAAATTGCTTACCACTTATCCCGTGAAGCCCGTGCAGGCATGACAGAATTTAAAATCCCAAAGATTTTGCAGGAGAAATTACATAATTTTCAACAAAAAGCCGTCTCGATAGCCGCACATTACCTAAACAAAAGAGATGGCGTTATAATAGGCGATGTTGTTGGTTTCGGAAAAACCCTTACGGCAACAGCCGTAGCCAAGATTTTCGAGGAAGACTTTTTTCTTGAAACGCTCATCATCTGCCCGAAGAACCTGACGCACATGTGGGAAGATTATGCGCATACCTACCAATTACGGGCAAAGGTCTTACCCCTTACGCAAGTTCAGTCGGTCTTGCCAAAACTGAGAAGATACCGCTTAATCATCATTGATGAAAGCCATAATTTAAGAAACAGGGAAGGCAAGCGATACAGAGCAATCCAAGAATACATCCAGATTAATGAGAGCAAGGTTATCATGCTTTCTGCCACGCCATATAATAAGACGTATCTTGATTTATCCAACCAGCTTCGCCTTTTTATTCAGGATGACAAGGATTTGGGTATAAGCCCTGAAAAATTTATCGAAAGTATCGGCGGTAAGGTGCAATTTATGGCAAAATATCAATATTCCGCAACAACACTACCCGCATTTGAAAAAAGTTCTTTTGTTGATGACTGGCGGGAACTGATGCGGTTATATATGGTTAGAAGGCCAAGAAGTTTTATTAAACAAAATTATGCAGAAACAGACCCCATCAACGGCAGGAAATATCTCTTATTTTCGGATGGCAGTCGTTCTTATTTCCCTGACAGGTTACCAAAAAAGGCTGAATACTATTTTAACCCCAACGACCCGAAAGACCAATATGCAAAATTATATTCCGACGTCGTTGTAGATACCATTAGCCGTTTAAACCTTCCGAGATATGGTTTAGGCAATTACCCAGATGAAAAAACCACCCTGAAACCCACAAAAGACGAGACAATTATACAGGATAATTTATCCCATGCCGGAAGACGTCTCAAGGGGTTTTGCAAAACAAACCTCTTTAAAAGGCTTGAAAGCAGCGGTTATTCATTTCTTGCGTCATTAAGTCGCCATATTCTACGCAATTATATTTATGTTTACGCATTAGAAAATAATCTGCCACTACCCATTGGCACACAAGAAGCAAATATGCTGGATGAATTTCTTGACGACGTTGACATAGACAACCCCTTACCTGACGAAGGAAAAATAACGCTTTTGCTTGATGAAAAAGATTACTATGCTCAGGCAAAGAAGATTTACACATTATACGAGACCAACTATCGCAACCGTTTTGACTGGATCAGAAGTGGTTTCTTTCTAAGCACACTGAAAGACACATTGATTGACGACAGTAAAGAAATTTTAAAAATATTAATAATCGGCAAGGACTGGAACCCTGTTGGTGACAGAAAATTAAATGCACTCCATGATCTTTGCACAAAAAAACACCTCAAAGAAAAACTTTTGATATTCACTCAATTTGCAGACACGGCAGATTATCTGCGGGATGAATTGAAAAAGAGGGGCTTAAGCCAGATCGAATGTGTTACCGGCGATAGTGAAGACCCAACAACGTACGCGTATAGATTTAGCCCGATAAGCAATAATAAAAGAGAAATAGTAAATACCCCTGACGAGATACGGGTTTTAATAACAACGGATGTTTTAAGCGAAGGGCAAAACTTGCAAGACGGACACATCATTGTTAATTACGACCTGCCCTGGGCTATTATCCGGCTTATACAAAGGGCAGGAAGGATAGACAGAATCGGACAAAAATCTGACAAAATCCTTTGCTATTCATTTTTGCCGGAAGATGGTATAGAAAAAATCATAAAGCTAAGAGGCAGACTAAGGAGAAGAATAGAAGAGAATGCGGAAATTGTAGGTTCTGACGAGGTTTTCTTTGATGGTGATCCTGTAAAGATTCATGACTTTTACAACGAAAAACAAGGCATCCTTGATGACGAAGAAGACGTCGAAGTTGATCTTGCATCGTATGCCTATCAAATTTGGAAAAATGCCACTGATGCCGACCCTACCCTCAAAAAAACAATACCCGATTTGCCGCATGTAATTTATGCCACGAAATCGCTGAAACAAGAAGATGAGAAGAAGGCTGAAGGGGTTGTTGTCTACACGAGAACGGCTGATGATAATGATCTTTTAGTATGGGTAGACAGCGAAGGCGATCTCATCACACAATCACAGCTAGTTATTCTAAAGGCAGCACAATGCAATCCCGATACTTCGGCATTACTTAGATTGAATAATCACCACAAACTGGTAGAAAAAGGCATCGAACACATAATTCAAGTAGAAAGCGCCATTGGCGGACAATTAGGCAAAAAATCAAGCGCCCGCTACAGGACATATATGCGGTTAGACCGTTACTACAGTGAATACAAAGACACCCTGTTTGTAAATGAAGCTCTTAAAAGGGCTATAGATGATATATACAAATTCTCTTTGAAAGAATTTGCAAGGGAAACATTAAACAGACAGTTAAAAGCGGGAATATCTGACGAAGACCTGGCAAGTCTGGTTGTATCACTGAGAGATGATGACAAATTGTGTAATACAAAAGAAGAGGAAAAGACAAACAAAGAACCTCAAATTATATGTTCTTTAGGACTGATTAAAAAACAGCCCTAAAACGTAGAGGCTAAACCCCTGCACCCGTGCGACAATTATAAAAAATCAAGAAAATGAACACCTCCATAGACAAAACAAGGTTTAGCCGGTATGTAAAAAACTTTCAATTCAAAGAGCTTTTTAATGAATTGGGTTGGGATAGTGTTAGGAATACAGAACAAATAACCATTGAAGATAAATTACACCATCTGGATGCCGTGGCAGAGAAAAAAGGCTTTGTAATCTTTACCTGCTTTCCAGACAATAATGATAAAACACCTGATTATCACATCAGGAAAAAGATAGACAACGCCGTCACCAAACTTTATTTTGAACACCTCGTCATCTTCTGCGATCATTCTCGAAAACATCAAATCTGGCAATTAGTCATCCGTGAACAGGGAAAGCCAACAACAGTACGAGAGACGCATTACTATACACATCAGGAACCGGAGTTGTTATTCCAAAAACTCAAAGGTCTTTTCTTTTCCATTGACGATGAGGAAAAGATCAGCATAGTAGATGTTAAATCACGCATACAAGAGCAATTCAACACCAATGCTGAAAGAGTCACCAAGCATTTTTACGACAGGTTCAAAAAAGAACACACCGCATTTTTAGATTTCATCAAGGGCATCTCTGAGAATGTGGATAAGGACTGGTATGCATCCCTGATGCTGAATCGCCTGATGTTCATCTATTTTATTCAGAAAAAGGGATTTCTGGATAATGACAAAGACTATCTGAGGAACCGACTGAAAGCTACACAGGAAAAAAAAGGCAAGGGTAAGTTTTATTCATTTTATAGAAACTTCCTGCTCATCCTCTTCCATAAAGGACTGGGTTCATCTGAAAAAACTCCGGAGATTACCAATGAAATCGGTATTGTTCCCTATCTCAATGGCGGTTTGTTTGATGTTCACCACATAGAGCAGGACTACGTCAATATTGAGATAGCAGATGAGGCATTTGTGCAGGTGTTTAGGTTCTTTGACCAGTATGAATGGCACCTTGACACGCGCATTACCGCTACAGGCAAAGACATAAATCCCGATGTCATCGGTTATATATTTGAGAAATATATCAACGACCGTGCATCTATGGGGGCATACTATACCAAAGAGGACATCACAGACTACATAGGCAAAAACTGCATAATTCCCTATCTATTCGAGGATGTGAAAAGGAGTTATTCAAAGGCGTTCAATCCTGATACTGAAATCTGGAAGTTGTTGCAAACCGACCCCGATAAATATATCTATGATGCTGTAAAACACGGTATCGTTGTTCCCGTAGGGGCGAAGCATTCTCCCGCACAACCACCAGAAGTATCGTTGCCATCTGAAATTGCTGCCGGGCTGAATGATGTTTCCAAACGCACAGCATGGAACAAACCCGCACCTGCCGAACACGGACTTCCAACTGAAATATGGCGTGAGGTAGTCGAAAGGCGGAGGCATTATACCGAGATAAAGAAAAAAATTGAAAATGGCGAAATACACGAGATTAGCGATTTTATTACGTACAATCTCAATATTCGGCAATTTGCCCAGGATGTAATTGAAAACTGTGATGATGCCGAATTCATCAGTCACTTTTACAAAGCCTTATTGCATATATCTATCCTTGATCCCACCTGCGGATCAGGGGCATTCCTGTTCGCTGCAATCAACATCCTTGAACCCTTGTACGAGGCGTGCATCCAACGCATGAAGAACTTTGTAACGGATGCCTATAACTCTCAGCTTGAGAGTGGACAAAGGGGTGCGTCAAAATACAAATTCTTTGAAGAGACATTAGCCGTAGTTGAAGCGCCTGAACACCCCAATCTCCAGTATTTTATCTACAAGAACATCATTTTAAAAAACATCTATGGCGTTGATATCATGCATGAGGCCGTAGAAATAGCCAAGCTACGGTTGTTTCTGAAACTGGTGGCGACGGTAGACGTGGACTATAAAAGAAAAAATTTGGGACTAGAGCCATTGCCCGACGTAGATTTCAACATCCGGGCTGGTAATACCCTTGTGGGCTTTGCAACTATGAATCAAATAAAAGATGTATTAACCAAAGAAAGGCATGGCAAAGTATTTCAAAAAAGAATGCTATTTACAAAAGATATTGATACATTGAAGCGTATCGACGAAAGCGCCGAAATGGCAAACCGTGCGTTCCAAAGATTTCAAGAGATGCAAACTGATTATGGTATGAATGCACATGAATTTACCAGCACAAAGAGTTTGCTGAATGAACGGCTGAAGGTGCTTGAAAAGGAACTCAATAGTTATCTTGCAAGAGAATATAACATTGATGTAAACAAGAATACTAATTATCAAAAGTGGCTTACTTCTTATAAACCCTTCCATTGGTTCATTGAGTTCTATGGCATCATGAACAAAGGTGGGTTTGATGTGATTATTGGTAATCCGCCGTATGTAGAATATGCCAAGGTCAAAAAAGATTATACCGTATACGGATATAAAACGGAGATTTGCGGAAATCTCTATGCTTTCGTCATTGAAAGAAATTCAGCATTACTCCATAATAATGGCAGGACTGGTATGATTGTACCTCACTCCGCAATTTGCACTGATCGCATGGAATCATTGCAACATTATTTTACCAAAGAACCGCGCAAAATATGGATTTCTACCTACTGCATTCGTCCCGCAAAACTTTTTGTGGGAGTAGATCAAAGATTGGCAATTTATGTTTTGCAAAAAAAAGCGCAAACACCCATAATATTTTCTTCTTGTTATCATCGTTGGAACGAAGAATTTCGTCCACATCTATTTTCATTGATTGAGTATATTGATGTTTCCACAATGCAATTCCAAAATTCCTTACCTAAAGCACAGGGCATTTTAGAACAACATATTTGGAATAAGTTAAAACGGTTTAATACTGTGGATACGTCTTTGTCAAATCATGGGAAATATAGTGTGTACTTTCACAATGCGCCGAGATATTGGATACGCGCAATGGACTTTGCACCCTATTTCTGGAACGAAAGGGATGGTGAACAAATATCTACACAAGTTAAAGAATTACATTTACTAACAAAGATTGATGCTTCTGTTGTTGTCGCAATACTCAACAGTTCTCTTTTTTACTGGTGGTTTATCATTCTTTCAGACTGCCGGCATTTAAACCTTAGAGAAATTGAAAATTATCCAGTTGGACTTGAAAAAATGTCAGGAGAAACAAAGCAAATATTTGCAGAACTATCAAAGACATTGATGAATGATTTACAAAGACATGCGCAACGCAAAGAATGCATGTATAAAGCAACTGGCAAGGTTGTATATGATGAGTTTTATCTCAAATACTCCAAACCCATCATAGACGAAATCGACAAGGTGTTAGCACAGCATTACGGCTTCACCGATGAGGAATTAGACTTCATCATCAATTACGACATTAAGTATCGCATGGGTAAAGAACTCGAAGGTGAAGAGGAAGAATAAGTTTTGTTTCACTATTAAATTCTATTAAAACGTATCATAATAACACACGCATGCATGTGTGTGTGTGCGTTCTTTATTCCGCCAAAACACATAATCCTTGATTTCAGATTAAACAGTGTATAAGATTGTTACATCTTTGTGGAATAGTTTTATTACCACCTTAACAACTAAGTTGTATTATTAATAAAACATGATATCCAGTAATGAACATATTGAAAAACTTCCTAATGCGCCCTTACAAGAAGTGATATTTGAAATTCGCTGGGATTTAAATATAAATTCGTCCAGCAATCGGGAGTCTGATAAGGGGTATGCTATTGCTCTGGGGAAATTGGACAACTTGCTGAAAAATGATTTCCCTCACAGGGTAGACAAAATACCTGGTGATTTTCCGACACAATTACTAAACTATTCCACCACCTATCAATTTTGGAAAGGTGAAAATATTTGGCCGGTACTGCAATTTGGCCCCGGCATTTTTACGGTAAATGATACGGACGAAAAATATAGTTGGAAGAACACCTTTTTCCCAATGGTTGAGAAATACACAAACTGCCTATTTGAGGCATATAATCAAAACATCAATCTGAATTTTTGTAGTTTACGCTACATTGATGCTGTAAAGCTGGAAGACTATCAAGTAACCGACAAAGATAAAGTATTACCTTTTATACATAATTCACTGAAAATAGAACTACATAACCATTTTAACACACCCAGTCCGTTGGAAAGCCTGAACCTGAATCAGACTTTTCGTTTAGAGGGTGGCTCTGTCTTAAACATTAATATTGCAACCGGCATTGATAAAAAAAATCATAAACCCAAACTGGTTTGGCAAACAGCAATGGATAAAAAGGGGCGGTTTACCCATAATGAAATGCTGGAATGGTGCAAACATGCCCATGAGACTATTTCACCATTATTTAAAGAAATGACAAGGGGGAAGTTTTATGATAGCTTTACCAGAGACGCCTCTATTTAGAGAACGAAGGCCAAGCGATTCTATTTATCTTTCAGAATCATTGGAAGCCGAACAGCCGGAATGGAGCAGTAGCACTGTTATAGTTTTTTACTCGCCTACGCCTCCATTAAGCGACGCAGCCGGGAAGGTTGTGTCAAAAATTTCAGGTTTTAGAAATCTTGCGCCTAATTGGGATAGTTATGGAGCTGAAAAACCTTCAAGAAATGCAATTGACAATACCGTGTCATTTATAAGAACCATTGACGCTCATGAAATTCCGGTTTATTTTAGCGCCCCAGGAACCAATGGAGAAATTGTAGTAGAACTGAGAAAAGGAAATTACGAGGCTGAAGTATATTTCAATGCCAATAATTCAAATGAGGTTTTGATTTACGAGGGCGATGCCTGTATTTCAGAGGGAATACTTGATAATTTATTGCATCAAATACTTGAACTGTTTTAATGGAAACCATACTGGATAATGACAATCTGCTGAGAAGGGTTCCCTTTATTGACCCTAACTATGTAAGGGATGACGGCACGCTTACCTCACTCGCATTTCAATTAAAAAAAGGTGAGTCCGGCCTTTCAGTAAATATTGAAAGATTAATCACTTACGTGGACAGCATTCAAGATGTACGCAGATTTAGGTTGTATTATCTAAAAGCCCGGCAACCAAAAGAATTGGGGCTGGCATGTCTGCATGACCCACAACCCGCCAATAACGCCCACGCCTTGATAAAGGGCGAAATCACAAAAAAGATATCCAGAGAACTTGCTAAAGCAGCAAAAAGAATTGCCTATCCGGATTAAAAATTGAAGATAGTTGAAACAGTCGGTAATAATGACATATTAAAACTACCCAAAACGGCATTTCTATGCAGCCGGCGCGTACCGGCCAGCGTGGTAATCAAATGCTACGACTGGGCTATTGCACAGCGTGATGCAGGAAGGTGCATCATCAGCGGCTTTCATAGCCAATTAGAAAAAGACGTGATGCATTATCTCCTTAAAGGAAACCAGCCCATTATACTTGTACCGGCAAGAGGTCTTAAAAAGAGGCTGGAACCAGAATTAAAAGACGCTCAAAACGAAAAAAGGCTGTTGATCGTTACACCATTTGACAATGAAGTCAAACGAGTCACCACAGAATCGGCCAACCTGAGAAACCGCTTAATAGTTGAACTGGCGGATGAAATATTTGTTGCATACGCCCAACCGGGCGGAAATATTGAAAAACTTATTACAGATATTTCAAACAAAGGGAAAAAAATTTCATCCTTTACAACGAGTTGAAAAAATGAGATGTTGGGGTATATTATGATGATGAAACTTAATAAATTTATTTCATGGGCAAGCATGGACTTATTGATAAATTTTTGAGTCAATCCCAAATTTAGTTGAAATTTAGTAAGCGGCTCCTAAAAATACATTATACAGTGCTAGCCACCTGCCGTTCCAGCTTTCCCATTTACGCCTACAATTTAGAACAAAAGCCGCATAAAATTGCAATTCTTAAAGTCGTTCAGCGAAATCGAACACTACAAATTGATAGTAAATACCTATGGCTTGGATTTTAAAAATATAGTCTCAGTCGGTAGGGGTTATATCAATATTGAAGTGGATGGCAAAATGACCCTATACCCCCCCCTATACAGGCTGAAAGAATTCTCTCTTGAGTTTATCTCTAACTGCCAACGGGTGAGAATTGAACTTTCCGAAAGACCAAAACCCTACCATCTGCACGGGGGTTTCTGGTATTTGCGGTACTTTTCAAAAGTCAAAGACCTACCCGTTCTGAGTATGTTTTCCGGCTGAGGTACGGCATAAGTACGACACAAGGCACACAAGGCAGTTGCAATATATTGAAATGTGGCACTTACGACATTACAGAAAATTAGGGCAAGATATTTTCAAGGCGCGTAAGGAACTTGAGACGCTTTATTTTTCCTGGGAAAGTTGAGCGACGACTATTTGCATCAGTCCGCTGTTGTTGATTGTGCTTGTATTGGTTTCTTGGAGGTATCCCCGTATACGGCAAACCAATTCAAGGGTTTTTCTCTGCGTTTCTAGGGCTGGAAGGGTTCTTTCGTCCGTGAATACGCCTTCTCGTTGGGCATAGATGGTGGTTTTTGCGTTCACTAATTCGCTCACTTTAGCGGCTAGGAAATTTTCAGTAAGGCCGCTTTCTTCCAGTATCCGGGCAAAGCTTTCTTTTACTCTATCATTCGCCAGTATTGCAGACGCTTGCTTATCGGCGTATTTAGGGGCGTACCCCGCGTCAATCGCTGCTTGCTTGATGGATTTACCTTGCAAGGCCGCCGAGACAATTTTCATCCTTCTTTCGTGTGTAAGTATTCGGTTCTTAGAGACACGAGGATGATTAACTTTTTTTACCGGGTTTTCCATAGAGCGCATTTTACCTTTATTTATATCGTATTTCAAGGCGATAAAGCAAATGTTTCAAACCTGATACAATATAGGTAGGTTTTTTGGTTTCTATTGGCGGTACCATTTTGGTACCGCCAATAATACCTTTACCGACCATAGGTAGGTTTTGGTATATCTTTCGGCGGTACCATTTTGGTACCACCGAATAATCAAGACTTTGCACTTGGTTAGGTCTGCATTCCCGTTCTACTTTTTCCATAGGCCAGGGTGGATCAATAACTATCACTTCGTATAGACCATCTGGTTTTTTTGGTGGTGTATTAGCAATATTGTTTATTTCTTCTTTCTTTTGTTCTTTTTTGATTTCTCTGACAATTTCGTTTTCTTTTATTGGTTTTTTTTGTTCAGTACATTCTTCGATTTTTTTACTAATAATTTCTTTGTTTTCGGCCATGTCCTGCCACTTTGAAGCATCTTTGTATTTAATGTTAAGGTCTGCGTAGGTGGGTTTTTGGGTTTTTTCTGGCACTTCCATTTTGGTAGTGCCAGAAACATCTTTACCGGCCAATTGATTTTTTGTTCCCTCATTTTTTGGCATTTCCTTGAGAAGTTCACCAAGTTTGATTTGTGCTTCAATACAGAAAATATTGGCCTGGTTTTGGATTTCAATCGTGCATTTTTGTTGCTTCAGAAAATGTTTCACGGATTCTGCTTTATCCAGAATTAATTTTACCTCATGTATTTCTTTTGCTTCTGCTAATGCTTGTCTTGCAACTTCTATTTTTGCTAATCAATCATAACAAAAACACACAAAGAGAAATCAGAACAGACAAAGACAGGTAAGAATTACCCTTGACAAAAATAATCAAAAAAGCATAATGAACAACAACGCATATCATAATTAGGGGATAGCGCGACGGCGCGAAAAGCCGTGACCTTGACGGCCTGCCCTTAATTTTCTGTTTCAAGGATTGTCTGAAAGCGACAGTATGAAGATCGAAACGATATATGGCTTGGAATGGGAATACAAAGCACTAGAAGAAATAAAAGACTGTCTGATAAAAAAATGGGAAAATAATCCAAAGACTTTTTGTCGGTTACATAATTTTCATTTAAAGCTACTTGATGTTCTTGTCGCTAAAAATGTCAAAGCCGTAGATGTGCCTTTTGAATTCAAAGACAAGGAACATTTGGAATTGTTTCGTGAAATACGAGGTTTTATATATACAGACCCGTATCTGGCCTTAATATTTATTTACTGCCGAACCACACCACTAGATATTAACATAAGACAGTATTTAAATCGTCACCTGACATCAAACATTGTAAATGCTACATGGAAGTTTTATCAAAATTTGGATTTATTGAAAAATAGTGAATTAGCGAAGAGTCTTTTTTATAAGGGGAAACCTGTTGCAAGTATTCCGATTTCTGAGTTCATAACAGGGAAAATCATTAGTTATCTTTGTTCAAAACAAAACCATTTTTATTTGATTGATAGGGTTAAACAAAGTGGAGCTAAGGAATCAATAGAGGAACTAAGGAGGAATAGGATTTATGAAAGCGAGGAGGGGGAAATATACGATTATTCCCCGTATTACAAGCAAACAATTTCGAAAAACGGAATGAAGCATATTTTTGAGGTTTTTTTCCAAAAGCAATACGATTTGCTTACCAAAGAAACAGGCGAAGTATCACTATCTTTTGACGAAATGCTTTGCGATATGACAAAAAAACCTGACCGCAGACGAGAACTCTCTTTTGGCGACAGCCTAAAAGTTTCAGACATATCCTTAATTGTTCGATTTGGAACGAATGAAAAAGAAATACCTCTTCAATTGTTACCAAAATATAAAAATCTTGTAATGAACATAAAAGACCGATACACGTTGACAGATGTAGCTGCTGACAAAAGGGAAAAAGAGGACGAAACACAAGAGGCAATAGCGGGACTCTATAACGGTGCTATTACATGGGAAAAAGAGAAGGGAGTCGTTCCCCATTGGCTTAGTAAGAATGTTAAATGGCATTTAGGCGAAGCTTTTGACAAGGTTTCTAGGGTTGATCCGGAAACCGGAAAACGCAAGCTAGCAGAAAAAATTGATTCTGCCGGTGGTAGGCTTGATGAACCAGAATCAGTCGAAGATAATACGCTTAAGAGAAATAATATTAAATGCGAAAATAGCGATAGTGATATTGAGCAAGTTGATGACAAAGATAAGTTAAACTGGTTAAATAATTTATTAGCGAAAACCCCAAAGATGAAGGCTATCATGGAAAAAGAATATAACGGGGAGTCTCTAACAGATGTGGAACGGAAACACAAAGAAAGGTTTATAAAAAAGCTCAAACAATAGTTAATAAATCTCTGCCATTTCGACCCCAAAAAGCCCCACTTTCTCACACGAGGATGATGGGGTTTTTTAGTTTATACATCTAACAATCCACAAAAGCACACAGTAACACCGCAAACCCATACAACTTACAACATATTGCAAAAAATATTTTTTCTTGTGTCACGAAACTAATATTTTTACCTATTTATATCGAATATGGATTTAATTTTCTAATTCTGCTAAGAGAAAAAATATGAATGAAAAATCTCTGATAGGCGAAAAATTATTAACTCTGTCGCAGGTGACTCAAGCGTTAAATATCGCAAAGCATCGCGTGGCGTATCTCTTTGATTCCCGGAAGTTGAAGGTAGAAGAGTTTATAAAATTGCCAAACGGAGAGCGTGTGTACCGTAAATCAGACATTGAGAAAATCAAAAAAGCACTATTTGAGGTAGCGACAAAATGACGCAAACAATTCAACAAGATATTATGGATACTGTCAATGCTAGTGGGGTTTGTAATGTTAGTTTACCAGAGGAAATTAAAGCCAACGTAAGCCTCTATGATAACGCGACCGACACGACCGGCAAGCCAGCTTCCCTTGTAAGCATTTTAGAAGGGATTAAAAGCGGCAAGTGGGAAGACCGAATAATAAAGCTTCGGGCGATGCACGATGACAAACAAAAGGCATTCAAAAAAACACTGCCAGGTTTCACTACATCTGGACTTTTTTCGACGCGTAAAATTGATGGCCTGATAAAGCCAAGCGGTTTCATTGTCATTGACGTTGATGCACAAGAGAACTCGATCCTTCGGGAAAATTTTAAAGAAATCCGGCAGAAACTGACCCTAGATCGCTACACCTATTGTTTGTTCACTTCTTGCCGAGGAAATGGGATTGCCGTTGTTCTTCGTATAGACGAAACGAAGCACTTGGAAAGCTTCCTTTTCCTGGAAAAGTATTACCGGGAAACTTACGGCTTGGTTATCGACAAAGCATGCAAGGATATTACACGATTAAGATTTGTCTCATACGATAAGGACTTGTATCTCTGCGAGTCTGCGGATAAAGTTCAACCCCAAGTTTGTCAACGAGAAGCAAAAAAAGCCTATGCAGAAGGAAATGAAAAAGAACTCATCGAGTTTTTTATAAAAAATGATGTGCTTATTGGTGACGACACTTATGACTGCTGGCTTAAGATAGGGTTTGCTATTGCCAACACCTTTGGCGAGGCTGGGAGACAGTATTTCCACGCTCTGAGCAAGGCTAGCCCAAAATATAAATTTGACGAGTGCGACAAGAAATACACCAATTGCCTTGAAACAAATCAGGGCGCTGTTAACTTTGGAACAATAGTTCACATGGCAATGAACCAAATGCCATTAAAAAGCGCCGTTTCAGACTGTTTTATGTTGCCAGGTAACACCAAAGAAAAGCCGCTGGAATTGGATGATACGCAACAAAACGAAACAAAACCCAGTGTAAGATTTAACTTAACGGATTTGGGAAACGCTAAAAGGCTGGTTGAGCAATATGGCAAACGTATTCGTTATTGTTACGCCTGGAAAAAGTGGCTGGTATGGAACGGCAAGGCGTGGATCATTGACGGCAACGGTGAATTGTCAAGACTGGCAAAAGATAGCGTAAAACGTATCTATAAAGAATCGTTTCTAATTGCAGACGAAGAAATCCGCAAAACGATTGCGAAATGGGCTATTAAATCCGAAGATGAAAAACGAATCAATTCGATGGTGTCCTTAGCGAAAAGCGAGATCGGCGTACCTGTTTCGCCCCAGGAGCTTGACACGGATTTATATCTTCTGAATTGTCTAAATGGAACTAGTGACTTAAAAACGAAGCAGTTGGAGCCACACAATCCCCAAAACCTTATTACAAAAATCATTCCGGTTAAATATGACCCGGCGGCAAAATGCCCACAGTGGATTGAATTTTTGGAAACGATTATGAACTGGAATTACGACCTTATATCTTTCCTTCAACGCGCTATCGGATACAGCTTAACGGGCGATACTTCCGAGCAATGTTTATTTCTGCTTCTCGGAGCCGGAGCAAACGGGAAAAGCACCTTCCTGAATATCGTCAATTATCTACTTGGTGATTACGCACAAATGGCAATATTCGATACCTTCCTTGCAAAGAAGGAAGAGCGTTCCGTAAATAACGACATTGCCCGTATGCAGGGAAAGCGTTTTGTATCAGCAATTGAGAGTGAGGGCGAACGGCGTTTATCTGAGGTGCTTATTAAGCAGCTTACCGGCGGCGACGTCATAACGGCGCGATTCCTTTTTGCAGAATTCTTTGAGTTTATCCCACAATTCAAAATATGGTTGGCTTGCAACCACAAACCAACTATCCGAGGAACGGATCATGCAATCTGGCGGCGTATCAGACTAATTCCTTTCAACGTGACAATCCCAGAAGCAGACCGGGATAAGCATTTAGCCGAAAAGCTGCGAGCTGAACTACCGGGGATACTGGCATGGGCAGTTGGGGGGTGTCTAGAATGGCAAAAAAGCGGGTTGCAAACACCTGATGAAGTAAAGCAGGCCACAAATGAGTATCAAACAGACATGGACGTTATACAGGCATTCCTTGACGACAGATGTTTTATCAAGGTGGAGTCTACCGACGTTAAGACTCTTTCGGGCAAATTGTATGAGGCGTACGCAAGTTGGTGTTCCGAGAACGGAGAAACACCTTTAAATAACAGAAGTTTCGGGCGGCGGCTTACGGAAAAAGGATGCATAACAAAACAATCTGGCGGCAAAAGATGGTTGCTTGGGGTTGGGCTGACAAATTGAATATAGTACCGTTTCTCGTGAAAAGTACCGTTTCTATGGCGCTTTCTGTAAAGTTCCTATACGAGGCGTAGTTAAGAAAACTTTACAGATTTGCCCATAGAAACGGTACTAACGGTACTAATTCCCAGGCGTGAAATATTAGGACTCAATACAGGTGATAATAAATCAAAACAAATGATAAGGAATAGAACACGAAAGAAAACAAGCTTGAAAAACATTTTCAGGTGAGTTTGTAGGGGTTGAGCTTGAATTTTATGAAGAATTGGCAGCAATTTTGGATTTTGACGGCGGTATGTATCGAAGAAATGCAAAAAATGAAAGCGGCAAAATCTAACTTTAATATTCTATTTTATTTTGACACACTTTTATTTAGGAGAAACCAGATGCAGGATAACCAAAGTTGCCTTTGTGAATATTGGGGGGAAGAACGTGCCATTGCTGAACTAGGGATTGAGGCGGTCTTTTTTAAATGGCTTGTTTATTCTAAGAGGTTAAAAGTTTACCTCTTAGGCGACGGTAATGCCGACCACGTAGAAAAGAGACTCTTTGCTAAGGCCGATATTGAAGCGTTAAAGAAGTCATTCTGTAGTCTTGTCATCGAGACGAAAACCTGTTTGTTTTTGTGTAAAAGAAATCAATAAAACATTTAAGGAGATAAAATATGCCAGAATTGAAACCAATTATTAGTGGTCTTATGAACGTCCAACAGACATCAGAGTATCTTGGGGTGCCGGTATCCACAATTTACGCCTATTCTATGAAAGGGAAAATTCCGCATAGTCACATTGGAAAATTGCTTCGATTTAGGAAAACCGATATCGACACCTGGCTTGAAAACGGCGCGTGCGACGGTAAGGGGTTTGAGAGTTAAAACATGATTGACAGGTGTATAAAAAGTCCTATCTGTCGCATGGGCGGCAAGTTTTTCTTGCGCGACTGGCTTCACGGCTTTATTCCACGGCATACGCTTTATTGTGAGCCGTTCGCGGGCGCGGCGCATTTACTATTTTCAAAATCGCCAAGTAAAGTTGAGGTCATTAACGACATTGACGGCCATTTGATAGGTTTCTTCCAGGTGATAAAAGACCGTGAAAAGCGGCTAAAGCTTGTCGAAACGCTTCAATACATGCCGTATGGCCGAAGCCTTTGGAATGAGCTACGGTCACAATGGAAGGCCGGAGATATCCCACAAGACGAAGTTGTGCTGGCGTCACAGTGGTTTTACCTTAACTGGACATGCTTTGGGGGCGACCAGCGGCGCGGCGGCTTTGCAGCACCTTCGACCACTGGCAGGAACCCGGTGCAAAGCTTTAGGAGTGCTGTTAAAACCTTTGAAGATGTTGCGGAAAGAATTCAAAACGTTTGCATTGAAAACTTAGATTATGCCGATTCTATCCGCCGATACGACAGCCCGGACACCTTGCATTACATCGACCCGCCGTACCTGGATGCAGGGCATTACTACGGCAAGGATTTCACACTGGAAGACCACCACAGGCTTTCGGAACTGCTACACACAGTAAAAGGCATGGTTATGATTTCACATTACGCTGACCCTGTTTACGATGAACTTTATAACGGCTGGAACAAATACATCTTTGAATCATTTAAAGGTTGTAGTAAGGCATCTTCTGGTGAATCAAAGCCCAAAACCCAAGAATGCTTATTCACGAATTTTGAACCGCCGTTGCGTAACAAAATGCTTACTGGATTTTAAATCCTATGTCTCAGTTTCCAAGGGTCTTATACATTAAATAGTCTTATGAAAAAAGCCCATGTACCCCCCTGGTCTGGCTGGAATTATTTCCGGGAATGAACCTATGAGACTTTACCCGTTTGATGATTTCCTTGCCTGGGTGCTGGTGTTCGAAGGCATCAGGGCGGTTTGCTGGGTGTTGTGGGCGGGGGGGTTAATGAGTATGCTTCGAGTGCTTTTGGGTGTAACGTGTCCAGAAAATACCAATTAAACCTATTACAGACAAAATAATGAAGATTGTTACCAAATTATCCATTGACTTCTCCTTCTACGGTATATGCCCAAACAAAAAATACAACGGTAGCAATTAAGCCGGAAATAACAATAAGTATGTTATGTTTTTCTTTTACAAAGTCCCCAACAATAGCAAGAAGGGCAATCCCTTTGCTTATGTCATACAAATACTTTGATGTACTTTTTCTTTGTTCCTTCGTCATATTAACACTATACCACATAAAGAAAGAGAAGAGAAGGTAAAAACATATAAAAAGACTTGACAATATTTAAAAGGTACGGTAGTACGTACCAAAATGATAACGGCGTGGTCAGGCGCGGCTTGATGCAATAACAAGGGCGTTAATCTACATGCCAGGTGCCAAGATTATCGGAATCACAGAAGAGGAGCGCAAGTCTTTGGGCTTGTAATACGTTTAAATCATCTTAAGAAAGGGTGAAAAATGGCCGTAAGATACCGTAAATACTTCAATCAGTGCAAACCAATTCAATGTACCGGCAGACGTTCAAAACAATGCCCTGAGACTCCCAGGCGCGCAAGCGGCGAATTTAAAACTTGTGGTGCCTGGGTAGTGGAATTGCGGGACTCTTCCGGCATGTGGGTATCCCGTGTCTTTCGAGACGTAACAAGTAAAACCGTTGCAAAGGAAAGACTGGCGTTGCTGGAAGCAGACAAACAGCGCAGATTTTTGAATCTACCGGCAAGGCAAATCATTCCAGACGTAGGGACGTTCTGCAAAGATTACTTAAAACAAATTACCGGTATCACTAAAGAAAACACCTTTTTAAGCCGGGCAGGCTCTGTTTCCGTTATTACAAAGCATCTTGGAACTTACAAAATTGACAGGCTGACGGCATTTTTAATTGAAAAATTTATGGCCGATAGAGTCAATCAGGGCGTTTTACATAGCACTATCAATTTGAACGTATGCCATTTGAGGGAAATTCTTAGCAAGGCTAAGCAGCAAGGGCTTATTAAGGCGAATCCGTGTGATGACATAGCAAAGCTAAAGAGTGCTGGCAGAAAAGAAAAAAGAGGATTAACACCCGAAGAAACCCAATTGCTCTTAACTGGGTTATCAGGCACGGATCGGCTTATGTGCATCATTTCCCTGTTTTCTGGCCTCCGGCTTTCCGACGTGTTGTCTCTTCAATGGTCAAGTATTGACTTCAACAATTCCTTGATTTCTATCGTCATTTGTAAGACAGGGCGGCAAGAGGTTATCCCCATGCCAAAAAACCTACATGCTGAGTTGCTTGAGTATAAAAAGAGTGCGCAAGGTGCATATCTGTTTAATGAGGGCAAACTAAAGCATGCTGTACGGGTTAGATTTTCAAACCATTTCAAGAATCTTTTTAGTAGAATAGGCATTAAGAATGCCAGTTTCCACCTCCTTAGACACACAGCAGCGACGACGCTTTCCCAATTAGGAAACGATATTTCCGTAACGTCAAAACTTTTGGGGCATAGCAACATTCAGACAACAACAGGGTTTTATATTCACCACGATTTGGGCATCAAGCGGGCGGCAGTTGATATGCTTGAACGCCACATTTTAAAGCCCGTAGAAAAACCCGTTGAAATACATGCAATATCTCACGCAGGCTAAAATAATTCGACTCAGGTACTACTTGACTTGGTAGGCAATCTGGTAACATACCAAAACTTGAGGACTTACGGAATTTCTATACATTTACATAGTAATGTCAAGTTCAATTATTCCTTGTTTCTGAGGTCTATTTCCGCCTTAAGAAGTAGCCGGTAGTGATCTATTACCGTTGCGGGGAGTTTGTCCAGCAAGATGCGTATATCGTCATACATACGTCTTCTCTTGCCGTACGGTTGAGGTGTTTCCGCTATACCGGCAATGCCGGGTGGGGGTTGTTCTTCAAACAATTTGTGAATCCGGATACCGAGGGCAATGGCGATCTTTTCCAAAGACCTTTCCGTATATCCCCGTTTCCCATTTTCCAGAAAATTTATATAACCCTGGGTTAGTCCACACCTTAATGCCAATTCTTCCTGCGTAATTCCCAGATGCTGCCTTATTTTCTTTAGGTTACTTCCCACGATATTTTTCGTCATAGCAGCTAATCTAACGCATAGTTATAAACAGGTCAAATACTAAGGGCGATATTTATCCTTGACGTGTATAACCAACGGTTATATGCTCTCGTGGCCTTCTTAGTTATCGGCTATTTTTGGGAAAATGATTGTCGTGTGATTTCATATTGTGAGGAACGGGGTGATGAACAAATCTTTCTTTACCGTTAATCCTTTTTCAACGCAAGCGCCATTTTTTGGTCTTCAACCTTTATGTGATTTATCAGCCAGTTGCCCAGGGTTTGTTCCGCTTTTACAACCAAATGGAGGGTCGTGCCGTATTGCAGCAATTCCTTTTTCAGAAGATAAAAATCCTTGATAAATCGGGAATGTTCTGCCCATTGTGTGTGAAAACCCTCGTAGGAATGCTCTACCATATAATTCTCTTCTTCGGAAAAGTGTGTCGTGACATAATGCTCTAAAAACACTAAAACGTTCCTTATATTTTTTTTGCCCTTACCCTTGTCCATGTCATCCAGCAGTTTGTTGATCTGTTTGAAAATTTCTTTATGCTCAGTGTCTATTTTTTCAATGCCCGTTGCAAGGTCTTCACTCCATTCAAACGACATGTTCTTCCCCCATTGTTTACATTTTGAATAACGGTCTAATTGTACAACCTACTATTTAACTACGACAGAGACACTTTGGTTCCCCATAATTACGTACTGGGTTGGTACGCGCACAATCTTTTCATCGAAAAGAGGGCCGATCCCGCTTTGATTGGAAACGCTCATAATCGACTGCATGGAAGGCGGTAGCGAAGGAAACCCTTCGCCCTTGTACGTTAATCCTTTTTTGGGCAAAAGGACGCGCACCTGAAGGCGGTTGTTTCGCTCCATGTTTTCGACGTAATGCAAAAGCTGCTCAAAGTTCGTCGGGAGGTGTTTCCCCGCAGAACGGCTCATATTGAGGGACTGCCCGTATGTGACGTCGCACGCGGTGACGTTGAGCACACTGCCCGGTGGAACGTCTTCCGGTATGGGTATTGACGCCGTCTGACAAATGCTTTCCCCGGTAAACGGCTTGAGCTGCACGTCCACTTGCAAGGTATCGCCCGGTTTTACGGATTTTTTATCTACCCTAATTGCCTCTATATAGGCCGTTTGCCGGCTATCCAGGACTTTAATTTTAACGTCGATATGCTTTAAGCGCACTTTTTGAAACTGGTTGTTGGTAATCATTGCAAACGTCTGTATGATATGATTTATGGAAAGCCATGACTGGTCAAAGTCATAAAAAACGTTTTCAATCACCACCGGTTTGTCGTATCCGTCAATGTGAACGGAAAGGGTTATGCGCACCGATTTTTCCCCTAATTTTCGCTCCGTCGATAATACCGCGCTTTGCATGACCATCAGGAGCAGGCTGGGTGTCAACTGTTTATTGTTGACGAGCTCAAAATCGTAGTTGAGTTTTTGCGACCCTTCGATTTCAACGTGGCAGGGCGTCATTTGCGATGATTCTTCCAGAACGCCCGCAACCCCTGATTTTCTATCCTGGGTAATTCGCCCGACCACTTCCAGAGGGGAGGCCATTTTGACTGAGTTTGATTGGCTTGAGAGAATGGCATACACGTAGGCGGACGCAAGCGGCAGGTCTGTGCTTCCGGTATGGAGAAATGGGTGTCCAAAGCCCATAACATGGTTGTTTTCCGTATACGTTACCGTGCCGACGACTGCGGCGTTGAAATCTCCACGGATCAGGATGGCCGCCATAGATGCGCCCGGCACGAGTTTGGCCGTGTCTGCAGATGCAGAGGAAACGGAACTGCCGCCTTGTATGGGGTAAAGTCCATGGGTGATAAACAGGGGTTGAAGTTTTTGCAAGACGTCGCCGTCGATGCCCGATATGAGCAAGGGTGACATGATGGGCGTCAGTTTTATATTGTTTAAAGGCAGGTCTTCCGTTACCTGTGGCTGCAAAAAAGAGTCTTGCGGACTGAGTTCCAGGCTGTTTTGTTGAGCCGGGGGTATTTCCCAATCTATTGAGGTGAGTGAGACGTCCTTTTCCGGTTCCGGCAGCGGTAAATCAAGAAGGGAATTCTTCATTTCAAGGATAGGGGTAACGCCTGCAATGGGCTCTTTGGCAAAGTTCCATCCGTAAGCAACGGCGCCGATGAGGCGATTGTCGATATAGACCGGACTCCCGCTCATGCCGGAAATAATGCCGGACTGCTCCAGCGGGCCGCCGGACATCCTGATTAAAATCAAATTGCTTTTCACGTCCCAATTTTTCAGGACGCCCAGCACCTCGACGTTAAACGTCTCGATCTGAGTGCCATTAAAAACGGTCTTACCATACCCCTTCATGCCGGGTACAATTTCATCCACGTCCATAGTTTCTTTTCCGTTCGCGGATGATGCGCTACCGGGGGGAATACCGATAAGTAAAATGGCTAAAACCGTGAATACATACAGCCGTATTGGTGTTTTCATGGTGAAAACTCTATCAGGTTGGCATTTTGTTGTCAAGGTATAAATAAGGCCGGGGCGGCGTCTGGTATTGGAAAAATCAAGTTCCTTTTTTGCATTAGGTATGGTATAATTTCCCCAAATCATATCAAATATTCTCTCTATCCTCACCTCTTACAGAAACAGAGAAATATGGGAACCAAAGAATTCACAAAAGAATTGAGTCCGGATGGTGAAGATAGACTAAGAATAAAAATTGCGGCGGAAAAAGGTAGGGTCAAAGACGTTGTTGTTTAGTACGAATCGAAAATCAAGGACAAATGGTATCCCGTCGTAAGATATGATTGCTCGCATGGTTTTTTTCACCGCGATGTACTCAGCTTTAAAGGGGACAAGACAAAGCAGATAATTCAAATACAGCACTTGAAGGATGCCTTAACGTATGCGGAACAGGATATAAAAGACAGATGGGAGTGGTATAAAGAAAGGTTTAATAAAGGGGCGAAATAATGACGAAAAAGGAATATGCTGATAGAAACATTGGCCTGGCGTTTGATTTTATAAAACAGATAATTGACCATCCTGATATCCTTGACACTATCCCGGATAATGCTGAACTTGATTTTGTAGAGAAAGACACCCCTGTTAAATTGAAGCCCGGCGGAAAAGGCAAAAAAGTTGTTTTATATAAAGTAGAGCATGTTTTTGCACCAGTTAAAAGTTAAATTGGGTTTTATCGTTTGTGTTTTTGCCTTTCACTATCCGGCGGTATTCTAACCGGTTTGAATCGATTTTTTCAGAAATTCCAGCAAGTCCTCCGGCAACATCTTTCTCTTTGTCAGCCGCAAATGGAGGGTGTTTTCGTTGATGACCCGTATGCTTTTTTTTAGATGAGACAAGCACACCCCGGCCTTTTTCAAATCCGTCACCAGAATAATTAAAACATCATCCACCTTCTGTATAGAACGAATGGACGCCTGCTGGGCAATGACCCTTAATTCGCTTTCAGAGAGGAGGTTTTTCACCGGACGCGGAGGCTCCCCAAACCTATCGGCCATTTCTGTCGAAATAGCCCGTATCTCTTCAACCGTTGTGGAGCGGTTCAACCTCCGGTAAATGTCCATCTTCAGGGCGTCTTCAGAAATATAGCCGCCGGGGATGAAGGATTCCAGGTTCAGGTTGATTGCAACGTTCGGCGCTTCCCGTATAGGCTCGTGGCGCGCCTTTCGCACGGCCAATTCCAAAAGCCGGCAGTACATCTCGTAACCGACGGCGGCGATGTGCCCGTGTTGCTCCGTTCCCAGGAGGTTTCCGGCGCCCCGGATTTCCAGGTCTCGCATGGCAATCTTAAACCCGGCGCCCAGCTCTGCAAACTCTTCGATGGCCTTTATGCGTTTTTCGGCTTCCTGCGTTAACGGACGGTCAGCAGGAAGAACTATGTATGCATAGGCGCGATGCTTGTATCTGCCGACACGCCCCCGCAATTGATGCAGGTCGGCCAGGCCGAAGCTGTCGGCGCAGTTGATCAGGATGGTATTAACATTAGGGATATCCAGCCCTGATTCAATGATCGTTGTGCTCACCAGGATATCGGCCATGCCATTCACAAATTCCCGCATTCGCTGCTCCAGGAGCCGCTCGTCCATTTGGCCGTGAACCGTTAAAATCTTTGCCTCAGGCACAATTGAAGAGATGTTTCTGGCGATGCGCTCGATATTATAAACCCGGTTATGAACAAAATATACCTGCCCTTTGCGGTTAAGTTCCAGCATGATCGCTTGCCGTATCCGTCCGGGGTCAAATCGAATAATTTGTGTGTGAATAGACTGTCTGCCCAGCGGGGGGGTATTCAGCGATGATATGTCTTTCATCCCCATGAGTGACATGTGAAGCGTTCTGGGAATGGGCGTGGCCGTTAAGGTCAGCACGTCCACCATTTGCCTGAATTGTTTCAGACGCTCTTTGTGCGCAACGCCAAATCGTTGCTCCTCGTCGATAACAACCAATCCCAGGTTTTTAAAATAGACGTCTTTCTGGAGAAGTCTGTGGGTGCCTATCAGGATGTCTACGAGGCCTGCGGCGGTCTTCTCCAGTGATTCCTTTTGGTCTGCGCGCGACTTAAACCGGCTCAATACGTCGACCTTCACGGGATAATCGGCCATGCGTTCCGAGAAGGTGCTATAGTGTTGCTGGGCAAGGATCGTTGTGGGCACGAGGACGGCCACCTGCTTCCCGTGCATGACCGATTTGAACGCCGCGCGTATGGCAATCTCGGTCTTGCCGTAACCCACGTCGCCGCACAGGAGACGGTCCATGGGCCGCTTTGATTCCATATCGCGTTTGATGTCTTCTATCGCCTGGAGTTGGTCCGGGGTCTCGTCGTAAATAAACGCTGCTTCAAACTCCTTTTGCCATCCGGTATCCTTCGGATAGGCAATGCCTTCCTTCGCGTTTCGCAGCGCCTGGAGGTGCAGCAGGTCGCTTGCGACGTCGGCTACGGCGGTTTCCGTGCGCCTTTTCCTTGCCTCCCAATGTTTCGCGCCGATTCTGTCAAGTTTCGGCCTGTGGTCAGAACTGCCAATGTACTTCTGCACCAACTCGATCCTGGTGGCGGGCACGTATATCTTTGTCCCCTCGTCAAACTCGAGGAGGAGGTACTCCCTTTTGCGGCCATCTTCCTCCAGCGTTTCCATCCCCAGAAAACGGCCTATACCGTGCGCCAGATGCACCACGCAATCCCCTTTTTTCAGGTCAAGGAAGGAGTCGATTGCGCGGGCATGAATCGGCTTTTTCGGTTCCCTGCGGTGGCTGTAGCGATGAAAGATTTCGTGGTGGGTGAGGACGGCAACGTTGATATCGGAAAACTGGAATCCTCTCCAAAGGCGTCCTATGCGCAACTCCAGGCGCATATCGTTTTCAATGGGGGTATCATGAATAATCTCCTGGAAGCGCTGTTTTTCTGCGGCGTTATTGCAAAAGACCGCTGTTCGGGTGTTGGCGTCCATGATTATCTTAAGGTCAGAGGCGATTGTCCGGATATCGTGGGAAAAGGTGTCTTCAGATTTAACGTGGAACACGTGTTCCCCACGGTTTGACGTTAGCGGGAGTTTGACCAGCGTTATCTTCACGTAAGCGGCCATTTGACTAAAGATTTCATCCATAGAAAACAGGGCGGCCGCTTCGTGCTGGTTGGCTGAAGAATCACCCCCAGGAATAGCCCGGTTTGTGGCATCACCATCGGCCTGGGTATCTGCCCGGTCGTGTGCATATACGGCGGCCATCCTTTCCCACCCTTTTATGTCGGAAGGCTCTTTCAGGGCAATCCACGTGTCTTTGCTAAGATAGGAAAGGATGGACACAGCCTTCTGTCCGGCATGGGTGGTTGCGGGATTACCTGTGACGCCTACGGAGAATATTTGGCAGCTATCCATGTCCCGTTCCGACAATTGTGATTCAATTGAAAATCTGCGTATCGATTCAACTTCGTCACCAAAATATTCGATTCTGCAGGGGCTGTCCGAGGCGTACGGGAAGACGTCCACAATGCCACCGCGAGTGGCGTATTCACCCGGATTTTCAACCTGACCGGCGTCGTGGTAGTGGTGTTGCTGCAGCCATGCCGTGAGTTCTTCCAGGGGATACTCGTGGCCTTTCCTGATCATCAGGATGTTTTCGGTAATAGATTCACGGGGTGGCACGGGCTGTAAAAGCGCCTGAATAGGCGCTACGATAATGTCCGAAGAAATTTTCGTTTGGGCATCGCCGTGAAGCAGATGGTTGAGGATGGAAAGCCTTTGGGCCGCCGTGTTATCATCGACATCCTCAGCAAAAAAGGTCTCGTCTGCCGGGAAAATGGAGGCCTGCCCCGGTAAAAAGGCGTTCAGGTCGTCTGTATCCTCCTCTGCTTCCTCTGTATTCGATACCACTAACAGCAGCTTCGGTCGTGCACCGGACGTCTTTATGCGTTCACGAGCCACGGCCGCCGCGAAGAACGATGCGGACGATCCCCACAATCCGCTAACAAAACAATCCCTTCCTTCCTGGAGTTGCCGGATAATCTCCCTGAAGTGTGTGTGTTTCTGCAAGATGTCAATAAGTTTTATCATGATGAGGATTTTCTAATAACAAGAACAAGGTGTAGCGCAAAACCCTTGCGATTAGCAACGGGCGGGGTATAAATCACTCACGCCGTTCGGATTTCTTGCCTGGTAGGAGACATTTGAGGATGTGGGAGTAATATACTGGACGTCGTGGTTTTAGCGGCAATAAACGGTAGTCACGTTTAGGAATTTCAAAGTAGGGACACGGTGCCCGTGTCCGTCCTTACGTGTGAACTCATATAAACCGCCGAAAGGTTTAATTTAAAGGGATGTCAGTCTTGCTTCGAGGGCTGCAAGGCGTTCACGTATTTGGATAGCGGTATCAATCTTTTCATCCAGATAGTCAACCTTGTCGTCCAACCGCTTAATTTCTGCTATCATTTCTCTGCGAAGAGAATCGACTTTACCATCCAACGAGATAAAGCGTGTATCTATCTTCTCATCTAGCGAGGCAAAACGTGTATTCATCTTCTCGTCGAGTGATGCAAAACGTGTATCTATCTTCTCGTCTAGCGAGGCAAAACGGTTATCTGTTTTTTCATCTAACCGCTTTATCTCAATCTGCAGCGCCTTTATTTCAGGAGCTACGACGTCTTGTAACGCTTGTTTTACCTGATCATAAACGCTCATATAAACACCGCAAAGGTAAAATGTTTACTTCGGTTTAGCTGTGTCAGTACCCTTCGGCTGATTAAGCATTTCCTGTACCTGTTTAAACGTCTTCGGATCAACCTTGAGCCGTCCCTTTACGTCGGAAACACCCAGCCTCGTTGCCATATCTTCCACGTCCAGAAGATTCATGTCGAGGCTTGAGAGGTTTACATCTGCCAAATTCATATTACGGGCCGCCTCCATGGCAACGATGATGTCGCCACCTGCGCCGGTCAATGCCTCCCTCCTCAGTCTTTCGCCTTCAGCCTGGGATTGCTTGATTAATAAGGTGCCTGCAGCGATGCGCTGTTGTTTGTAAAGATCTCCTTCGGCCCTCTTCTGGACGTAATATTTGTCTGCCTCGGCGAGAATTTCCGTTATCGCCTTTGACGTTTCTGCGTCAAGCACCGTAACAGCCCTTTCTTTGTCACCGGTAATTTTCTGGGCAATAGCCTCAGTATCTGCATCAATGGTTTGTGTGATACCTCGCTGTTCCGCGGCGAGTGTCTTTGATTTGTTCAAGACGTTGTCAAGCTCTGCCAACTTGATGTTTTTAATCTTTCTTTCAAGCTGCGGGTCGAATCTCATCTCCAGGATAAGGACGTCAATAACGTCTACGTGGCGGGTAGCAAGCCTCTCGGTAAGCTGTATTTTGCACTCTTCCGCCCTTTTTCGTTTTTCTACCGGGTTATAGAGATCTCTTTCTATCATCCTGCCAAAAACGCTTCTGGCGATGTCACGTATTTCGTTTTCAACGATGATTTTGTAACGCTCGCCAGCGCCTAAATCTTGCCGCAAATTCCAGGTACTGCCCCGTTTAATTTGATATTTAACAATCATGTCGACGGATACGTCATAGTCGTCGGCCGTTCTTATTGCGGCTTCTTTTCGCTCGTCGTGGCCAAGCCGCGAGGGCTCTTTTGCAAATTCAAGCGTTTGGATCGTGCAATCGTAGAGATCCCACTGGTCTATACCGCTAATAGCCCTATGCCAACCAGGTCCGTAATCTTTTTGCACGATACCACGCGATACGCCCCATATACGGGTTCTTACACCGATCTGGTCAACGCTCACCTTAATTACAAAGAATTTAACACCAATAATAGACAATCCTATGAGAACGATAATTCCAATAGGAATAATATATTTTGTGGTAAGTTTTCCTATGTGCATTTTCACCTCTTAAGTGGATGACGTTAACTTGAAATTAAAAATCTGTGTAATCTGTGAAATCTGTGGTTCCGGTTTTCTAAGGTGACTTGTCGGGACCTGGTTTTAAAGGGCTAACCAGCGCGGCATCGGGTGGTTCCGGGAACATGTAATCGATCTTTGGCGCATCTTCAATATACTTAAAGCGTTGGATGCTTTGCGGCGTCTCGATACCTTGCCTGATAATCGGGGTGCTCCTTACGATGGCCTGTTTCAGGCGTTTGGCATATTCGAGTCGTACCATATTACGCCCGCCTTCGCCATCCAGCGCATTTCTCAACAACCTGATACCCTCGGCGTCCGTCTTGACGGTCGCCAAAACTGCCTCTGCCTCTTTTGCAAGTTTTTCAAAATCTGCATCGGCCTGATATCTCTTTTGGATCAAGTAGGCATTGGCGTCTTGTTTTTTTGCTTCTGCAGAACCCCTTGCATCCATGATGCGCTTATCGCATTCCCCCCGAAATCGCGCGACCTCGACCTCAAGTTTCTTTGTTTCCTCGACGATAACCTTTCGCTGATTTTCCTTGGCGGCGGATGCCCTTGTTTTCTGTTCTTCCACCTCCTTGTCCGCCAATCTGCGTTCTTGTATTTTTTCGGCATATTCCCGGTAGTAGCGATAGTCGGTAAGGTTTATAGACGTTACGCTGAAACCGTGTATCTCAAGCATTTTATTAATCTCTTCTTTGGCCTTTTGTGCCTTGACATCGCGCAACGAGGCAACGGGGAATTCACCCAACGTTAACTCTCCATAACAATAATAACAAACGGTGCGCGCGTAATCGTATAACCACTTCTTCTTAAATACGTCGCCAACACCCGTGCTTTGAACAATGTGCATTGCAACATCCGGCCTTAGCATGTACTGTAATTGTAAATCAAGCACCACGTCACCACCGTCTATTGACTTTACAACCAGTGGGTTGCCCTGTGGGTGTTTGTCGTCGATTTCGGCTGAAGTCATTTTTAAAACCTGCTCCCTCTTATCCAGAATATAGATGTCCTGGACGAAAGGATAATAAAGCACGGCACCTGCACGGTTGATCAGCTTTATGCCACCCGTCAGGTTGTTTACTATTACGGCGACTTCGTCGGCGGCGATTTCCTTCCAGCTTAACTCTCTTCCGCCGTATATCCCACCCACAATGAGAGCAATAGAGAGAACCGCCACTATTACATTCCGATAAATATGGTGGAATTTGACTTTTGACTTAAAGTGTCTGTCCATAATTACCCTTTTCTGCTAACGTAAACGTATGTGAAGAATCATAATAATATGTTTAAACATATTCCGCATTTGTGGCGGAAATAAACGATGCGGTATTATATAAGGTGTCATGTTGCAAGGTCAATAGAAAATTCAAAAACTCATAGTCTGGACGGTTTGAGCAGGTCTGTGGCATATCAGTGATGTGAGGTTGCAGCTCTAACCGGCTCTGTCTGTCGCTTGCTTTTTGTCAAAGGTATTCCTGCCAGGCAAGGCGAAAAAATAAGGTGGTAACGATGCACATTGTAAACACCATTTCATTTGTGAAATGAAATGCCGCCTTGCAATGTTGTGATATTTCTTCGCGTATTATTAAAAATTGCTTCAACATAACTATATAACAGTACAAGCGTTAACGATGTATTAGCATTGTAGCAAATCTGTATTGGAACAGCATTTGATTGAGTCGTGTCTTTAATAGGATGGGCTTTTAAAGCACTTATAGTTATATGTATTAAGTAATGTAATTACGATGGGGAGTTTTCAGTAAATGTGAACTGTGTAATGTCGTTCATTAATAATATTTAGAAAAATCTGTCGGGTAAGTATTCCTTAAGATATTTGGTCTACCACTACGGCGTTAATTCGAATCGTGGAAAATGGTAGGCGCTATCGGTTGGGATTATTCTAATCTGGCGGCTGGGAAAAAACGCTTGACATGTTTGAGACCATTTGTATATAATGCGTCGCGTTTATCGTTGAAGTGTAACTCTGTTGGGTAAGGAAGTTGGCAATTTAAAGCTGCTGAAAATTGAGAAAAAACCATGGAGGAGGAGAAAGGAGGCCAAATACACTATCTAAATCTCTGGTAGCGTTAAGCAAATTAATTTGATTTTAAGCTTATTGTTGGGGTTCTGGTATTTGTTTATTTTTTGGGAGGAGAAAATTATGAATAGTGCATTGTGGAAGACCTGTATCGGTGGCGTTGCCACCGCTGTCTTCTGCGCGGCGACTTGCGTCGCCTCTTTTGGGGCAGAAGCAAAATCGTTAGAAGATATGGAAAAGGAGTTGAATTCGTTAAAGGCGACCATTTCCGGTTTAACGGAGCAGATGGAGCTTGTTAAACATGAAAAGGCCGTTGCGGCAACCACGTCTTCCAACACCAAAGAAGATGTGACGGCATTGAAAAATGAAGTTACCACGCTAAAGGAAGAGATGCGGGTTGCCGCCGAGGCCGCGCAGCCGCTGAAGGCCGAGGATATTGCAGGCAACGTATACTCTGAATTCGCGAAGAAGGTAAAGCTGGGCGGTCAGATCAGAACCAGGGCAGAGTATGCAAATGGTTTTTATCAGGTGCCGGCTAATAATGCTACATTGCAAGGGGCGGCTGGAATCACCACCAGGAGCAACAAAACTGATGATGACTATGTGATGAACCAGACAAGGCTCTGGGCAGACGCCGATGTGAACGAGCATTTAAGGGTATTTATCCAGCTCCAGGATTCAAGGGTGTTTGGCTCGGAGGGGACTACCGTTGGATACGCTACTGGCGATGCTAGTACTGCTGGTCGTGAAAATAGCATGCTAGATATGCACCAAGGCTACTTTGACTTGAGGAAGCTCTTTGATATGCCGTTAACCGTAAGGGTTGGTCGCCAGGAAATTATATGGGGTGATCATAGGGTATTGGGTAACTTCGTATGGTCAAACGTCGGCCGTGTATTTGATGGTGGACGTTTTATGTGGGATACTGATACCATCCATGCGGAAGTAATTGCTGCAAAGATAGACGAAGATGGTTTTTTGCTGAACGGTCAAACTTCTGGTATAGCTGGAGGTAGTGGTGGTTCTGATGAAAACATGTACGCAGCTCAATTGGCATTTAAAAAGCTAGTTCCCAGCGCATTGTTAGAGCTTATGTATATCTGCAAGAGCGATCAGGATGATAGTGCGGCCAACTTTACTTTGGGTGCAACTGACAATAGGGGTGCGGCCGGTGAACCGATTAACATTCATGACTTTGGTGCAAGGATCGACGGTAAAGTACCGAATCTGGAAGCAATAGACTACACCGTTGAATCACATGTTCAGGTGGGTAATTATGGTAAACAAGACCAGGAAGCATGGGCGTTTGCAGGTAAAGCAGGCTATACGTTTAAAGATGTTGCCTGGACACCGCGCATCGGCTTTGAGTATGATTATGCCTCTGGTGATGATGATGCCACGGACGGTGATCATGGAACCTTTGATAACCTTTATCCGACAAACCACATGGCGGGTATCTACGGTTTTGCTGACTTGGTTTCCTGGCAGAATATGCATGACTTCAGGGGTCAGTTGAAGGTTTCACCAACGAAGAAGCTAACGGTGCAGGCTGATTATCACTATTTCTTATTGGCTGAGGAAGAGGATGGCTGGTATCTCGCAAATGCCACCCTTGCATCAGCAACTCGTCCGTCAGGCGGCTATGATACGAGCGATGACGAACTGGCGCAGGAAGTTGATTTGACAGTTAGCTACGACCTGTACAAGAATGTAAAAATCCTTGCTGGTTATTCATACTTTGCAGCCGGGGATTGGATTGAGAACAACATCGGTGATACAGATACCAATTGGGCTTATCTGCAGACCACGATTACGTTCTAATTGTTGATAAAAGGCGTCCGTTGTTTTATGGCGGAAGCCAGTTGAAGATTTGTATAATTAAAATGGGTGTTGCCCCGGCAACACCCATTTTTTTTGGTGGACAGGAAAAAAATATCACAAATAGCGCAAAAGATGGTATAATGCCGATAATAGTAGGGCAAGGCTTCGGCCTTGCCTTTCTCTCGTCCGCAAGTACATCACTCGTTCACAAGTTCCAGCACTTGAGACTTGACGAGGCACCTGTTCCGTTAGGAACAAAATATTGGTAGAAGATAAACACAGAAACCGTGTTAGTTCCGTAGGAACGATATATTTTTACTGTTACGAATTTTAAAGCATTATGCAACCAAATTTTTGAAGTACCCAGGCGCTTTGTATGAAAACCAAAGAAATACGTGAGATCATACTCAAAGAACTTCCCGTTATTCTGGAACAGGATAAAGATGTGCAAGCCCTCGTTCTGCGCCTTTCTGAAGGCCGCTTTGCTGATAAAGAAAAGACAGAAGACCGTTTTGATAGAATACTGAACGAGTTAGCGGCGGACAGGATAGCGCTGAGTAAAAAATGGGATGAAAATGATAAAAAATGGACGGTACAAGCCAAACGATGGGAAGAACAGGATAAGAAATGGGCTGAGCAGGAAGAGAAATGGCAGGAAAACCAAAGAATTATCCGTGAAATGTTGAAATCAATTAGCGCTTTGAGCCGCAAGCACGACAATACTATTGGCGCCTTGGGCGCCAGGTGGAGTTTGAGGTCTGAGCAGTCGTTCCGCAATGCGCTTAAAGGGATATTGGGAGAAGTTACCGGGCTGGAAGTGATAAACGTTGTCGAACAGGACGAGGAGGGCGAAGTTTTTGGACGTCCTGAACAGATTGAACTTGACTTGATTATTAAAAATGGATTTCTTGTAATATGCGAGATTAAATCATCCATCATAAAAAATGGTAGCAGGTTAACTGCTAATGCGCGCAAATGAACGCTAATAGCGCAGACGATCCACCAGGTCGTCTCTACAATCTTTTTTTGTAAGTTTTTTTGAGATTATTAAAAGTTGTAAGTGGTAAGTGGTCTCAAAACTCAAAAGTTACAACCGTCAAATGTTACTTTGGTTGCGGCTACACCGCGTTAGGCTGTTACGGAGCAGAAAAATTTTCATGCGGCTGGATATGTGCGAGAGAAAGGCTTTGATGTATGCCTTAGAAGACTTCAGAGGGGACGTGTATCTCTTTGGCTCCCGTGTTGACGCCACAAAAAAAGGCGGCGATATTGACCTGTTGTTAATTCCCAAAAAGGAAAAAAATCCACTCAAGCTTTCTCTGCAGGTAGAGGCAAAATTCTTTTCACGGTGTGAAGAAAAAATCGACGTGGTGATTTATACCGAGAGCTCCTTCTGTAAGGAGATAATAAAGCATGCAAAAAGACTTGATATTACAAGGCTATAACGATTTAAAGAAGGCTATGATGCTCCTAAAAGCATCGGTTAAGAAGTTTAGCCCGTATAAAGTGGGAAAAATATATACCCCAAAAGAATTAGAATATTACGATTCTTTATCTTTTCGGTTTGAAAAAAGCGTAGAACTGACCCTGTCCGTTTTTAAAGGGCTTGAACTTTTTTTACATGCAAAAGAGAGCGATACCCTGCGGGACAGATTGTTAATTATGCAAAAGCTTGAAATTGTTGATACTATTGATTTTTGGATGGAGGCAAGAATTCTCCGGAACAAAATAGCTCACTCTTATTTGCCGGAACTGCTGAGAGAGATATACGATGAAATTATTGACAAATCGCAAATTATATTTGAATCTGCTGAACGAATACAAAAGTATCTGGTACGCATAGGCATTTTAGCTTAAAAATCCCCGGTTCTTTCAACACCGGTTGAACTACTACCAAACACCGCGTTAACTGTTACTCAAAGAAAAATATGGAAAAACTCAATCGATACTATCCCCACCTTGACGAATTTAAGCGACTAGCCACTAAGGGTAATCTGGTACCCGTTTACCGCCAATTGCTTGCCGATACATTAACCCCTGTCTCGGCGTTTCAAAAGATTTCAGAAGCAGAGTATGCATTTCTCCTCGAAAGCGCCGCGGGCGGTGAAAAAATTTCACGGTATTCGATACTCGGCGCAAATCCTTTTATGGAATTTACGGTATACGGTAATCGTGTGGAGATAAAGCGTGTCGCCGGTAATAAAGAAATAGTGCAGGCAGAAGACCCTCTGGAGATATTGAACAAGGAGATACAGGCGTTTAAGCCGGTGCAGATTGACGGTCTGCCCAAATTTTTCTGCTGCACGGTCGGATACATTGGGTACGACACCATACGTTATTGCGAGCAATTGCCAAACATCCCACCCGATGATTTGTCTTTTGCGGACATTCAGATGATGTTTTACGATACGGTAATAATATTTGACCATCTGACCAAAACGATTAAGGTTGTTTGCACGGCGCACGTCCAGGATGACCGTTTGGAAGACGTTTATGATGGCGCCATCCATAAGATAGACCACCTTATAGAGCGGTTACGCACGCCCGTGATGTTTCTGAGTGATGACGCCCCGGTAAAAGGAGACCTTCTGATTCCGTTTTCATCAAATTTTGAAAAACCTGATTTTCTTAAATCGATAGACCACTGCAAAGAGTACATTAAGGCAGGGGACATATTTCAGGTAGTAATCTCCCAACGGCTGAAGACGCAGGCCAGTGCAGAGCCGTTTGACATATATCGCGTCCTAAGGGTGCTGAATCCGTCTCCCTACATGTTTTATCTGAAGATGGGAGACGTCAGGCTTATCGGTTCGTCGCCGGAAGTAATGGTGAAGGTCGAAGACAAAAAAATTACCGTAAGACCCATTGCAGGTACCAGGAAAAGGGGGATAGATGATAACGAAGACTCCCTGCTTGCCCAGGAATTGATTGCCGATCCCAAAGAGCGGGCAGAGCATATCATGCTGCTTGATTTGGGAAGAAACGACATTGGCAGGGTATCGCGGTATGGCAGCGTCCACATAGATGAAAATATGGTTATTGAAAAATATTCACACGTAATGCATATAACGTCCAGCGTTTGCGGGGAATTACGTGAAGGTAAAACCGCATTCGATGCGTTGAAGGCGTGTTTGCCGGCAGGCACCCTATCCGGCGCGCCGAAAATACGGGCGATGCAGATTATTGACGAAGTTGAGCCCACGAAGCGCGGCCCTTACGGCGGCGCGGTTGGGTATTTCGACTTTTTTGGGAACGTGAATACCTGCATTACGATCCGGACGATCATCATGAAGGGCAATGACGCCTATATTCAGGCCGGCGCCGGCATCGTTGCCGATTCTGTCCCTGAACGGGAGTATGAGGAAACCTTAAACAAGGCGAAGGGCATGTTAAGGGCAATTGAAATTGCCGGAAAAATGAAAGGATAGCAACGTGGGTATTGGCAGGATTGTGCAGATTATTGGGATTATCGTGGTGCTGGATGCCCTGTATTTTGGGATGGTAAAGGACTCCATGAAGATGGAGGTGCTTATGCTGTTTATCGGCAGTATCATTTTCTATGCCGGTCGCCTTTTCGATAAAAAAAAGTAGCTCAGGGCTTCAGCCCTGATGGCCTCCCGCACAACACCGGCGCCGAACGCTACGCACGAGAAGCCTATACCAAGCGCAACATCCATCAAACCTGAAGGTTTGAGCCACAAGCCTACTCTTCGATAAGTTCTGCTGTAAAGGTGTAAATCTCAATATCTTTTCCCTTCCATGCATCAGCCGGCAGCCCTGCCTTGCCTTCGCAACAGTGGGAGAGATATTCTTCTTTGTCCCAGCCTGTTTCCGTAGCAACCTGTGGCAAAAAACATCCGGTGCGTAAACCCTTTTGAATAAATATCCCATGTTTTCCAAGTTCGAAGTCCAGGGGGTCTTGAATGCGCGTTAAGGGGGAAAGCACGGATAGTTTGATTTCCACAAAGGGCATCTCTGAAGGTTTAATGCGGTTGAACTCAAACCGTGAGTCATCCATAACCGAAGAAGCCGCCATTTCTGAGACCAATTGATAAAGGGGTATATCGGAAACAAAGCGCCCAATGCACCCGCGAAGCTGTCCGTGTGTTCTCAACGTGACAAAAACGCCTTGCCTGCCCTGCAGGTGCGGATGTTCAGAAATAAATTGCGGTATTGGTTCGTGCTTTACCGCGGCTTCGACGCTCTTTCGCGCAATGTCTAAAAGGATTGCTTTTACCTGTTCATCCATAAGTTGTTAAGCCCTTAAAAAGACCATACCGGTTTGTTTGACATCATTCCACTTAACGCAAGCCACCGGCAAAGGTCCTGAGGCTATCAGTTTTTTAGACGGGAATCTACCGTTAAATTAAGTCCTTCCAATGTCCTTGCGCCCGTGTAGAAAGTCCCCATGATAAATCGCCTTCGTGCTTAATGTCGGCTGAACTGTTACGATTTCATCTAGCCCCATGCGACACGTCTAAATTACGGTCATAGTGGCTGCTGGAATTAATGCCGACAACGTATACGTTATCTTTTCCCGTGCCCCATATTCCGAACAATAAATAATTTGTCCCCGACTTCTGCTGGCTCCATTTTATGCCATCGTAATGAAGTATCGTCCCGTTATCCCCTGCGGCAAAGACGTTCTTATCGTCAAAACCCCATATCCTTCTTAGCCAGCTGCTCGTGCCGCTTCTCTGTCGTGTCCAATGTATGCCGTCATAATGAAGAATAAGGCCATCTGCGCCCGCCACAAATACATTATTTGAGGCTTCAACATAAACGCTCATAAGCTGTTTATTCGTATTTAAAACGCACCTTTTCCATTCGTTTCCGTTGTAGTGGAGTATCGTGCCATAGTCTCCCACGGCATACACGTTGTCCTTGTTGTTGCCCATGACGCCGTAAAGCCAGTTGGTTGTGCCGCTAATCTGTCCCTTCCATTTCTTACCGTCATAATGCAATATTTTTCCTAAAGCGCCTACGATAAAGATATACTTCTCGTTGAGTCCCCACGTAGAACTGAGCCACTTGGTGTCCATCATATTGTACTTGGTCCATTTCTTACCGTTGTAATGAAGGATGGCGCCATAGTCGCCGGAGATATAAACGTTGTCGCGGCTGCTGCCCCACACCCTGTTAAGTCTGTAGGTAACGTTACTTTCCTGTTTGGTCCAGGAATTCCCGTCGAAGTGGAGTATTAAGCCGTTATCACCGACGGCAAAAATGTCATTCGAATCAAACCCATAAATACTATTAAGCCATATACCATGTCCATTATAGATGCAGTTCCACGACTTTCCATCATAATGCAGTATGATGCTGTCACTCTTTTCATGTTGCACTGTCTGGGCTTCCAGTCCCCATTCATTTTTTGTGGCTTGCTCTTCCAACCCCCATGCCGATGGCGGTTGCGGTTCAAGGCTCCAGTCGTCAGAGGAAAAGCTGTTACGGTTGGAAAATAACGTTATAATAAAAAATGTATAAATAAAAATAATTTTTACGATTTTCATGGGTTTTGATTTTGTTGCACAGGCAGGAAGTTTCTGGAAAAAGTATGCAATGGAAACCGCCATGTAGAGCGAAGAGCCTCTTCGCTCTACAACAGGCCCGAAGGGCTGAAAGTAT
>CAYJPZ010000010.1:0-37652 GCA_964372185.1 uncultured candidatus Brocadiaceae bacterium | reverse complement strand
GTTATCGGTATATAGACTGTCACAGTCCACGTATTAGCGCCCGCCGTCTGTTGCGCCCAAAGCACTCCCTTTGCATTCGTTAAATTCGCCGGAGGCGCAGAACAACCAGTCCGTTGAAGGAATATAACGACAGGCTATCCGAGGTTATCTCCGATAAAAAGTTCACTACATTTGGAGCTTGCTTGGTCAGTACCTGGGTTGCGCTCGTTACTTCGGGCATCATAATACAAGCCAAAGCTGATCCCTGTTTCAACAGGTCAAGAGTTCCATCAGTGTTCAGTTTTTGAGGATGAAGAGAGAAAGCCAGTGATAAAGGCAGCAATTTACCGGTTGGCACGTCTCTCCCCTTAACGGTAAATAATGCATTTTTATCCCACGCAACGATTCCTTGTTTTGCCGCAGGCCTAATATTCCCGCTAACATTTGTATAACTATACGTTGATTTTCCGCTTGCCGCATCAACGTTAAAAATGGAAATCTTGTGCAGTTAATTATTGCATCAAAGCTAATAGGTTTTACGTCAGTCATAATTTCTTCTCCTTTTCAATGCGAACAGGAAAGACAATCCTGCTCTAAGGAAAAGACTAAATAATAGAACAGAAAATAAAGGGCAAGATATACCTCTACAAGGTTGAAAGTTACTGGGACAAAGCAAAGAAACAACCACGTCAAAGAAGAACCTGTATCGGTCCAAAACAGAACGGAAATAAAGCTAAAACCAAGCAAAACCAATCCGATTTGGTTTCAAAAGGGTTTGGCAATGTCTTTTTGGTGAGATATTTATCAGACAAACTTGGGTTGACGGAGATTTTAAAGTTGTATTTCCCTGAGGATTACCAGGACATATTGGCATTAGCGTTTTATGAAATCATGGAGGCTTCAGCTTTATATCTGTTCTCTTATTGGCTTGAGGAGCATAATTTACCCGGTGTTAAAAAATTGCATCAAACACCTTAAAATATTTGATACTTTTGGAATCCAGGAAGAAGCTTTACATAGTTATTAACTTTTTTCTCCAATTTAGGGTAGTAGCCGCCGGTAGAAACGTCGGTCAGGCGGTAGGCCAGTAAAAAAAGGTACGGCGTAAGTACGACATAAGAGAAACAACACAGACAGCAAAACACCGTAAGAACCAGTATTTATAAGCTATTCGCGTCATTTTGTCTTTACAACGGTGAATTACACATCAATATCCTGCAGGTATTTTTGCAGCCTTTGACGGCCTTTCTTTGTAACACGGCCTTTTTACCGTGCCAGATTTGTTTTGGCGTTTGCAGCAAGACATTTCCTATCGAATCCATGTTAAAGCACAATCGAGCCTCTCCGTATGGGTCTATACTGAAATTACTGATTCCGACCATACATTTCACGGCAAGAAGTTCTTTGGGATTTTGGAAGTATCGCTTCATCCACGTTAAGGACTCAACGGAATTACCGATGAAGTATCCTCTTCTTTTGTACTCAATAATTTCATCTATGGTGGAACTCATTATATTACTGTCCTTCGGCCAGAGAGGGCTGTCCAGATACCATGCGCTTTCTTCCTGAAAGTGATGGTTGTAATCATACGGGAGAAAAGACGTTTTATTGTACAGGGCCTGAAACGATATGCCGTTTAATTTTTTCTCTTTGGTAAATTCAATTAAACCGGGAATTTCTCGCTGATTGTTTTCCATGAGTACCGTTTCAACGCACACGAACATGTTTTTCCTGGCTGTGTTTAAAAGTTCTATAGCGCGTAATGCCTTCTCATGGCTGCCTTCCACACCCCTTGTGAAGTCATGTGTGGCCGGCGTAATGCCATTCAGCGTTATAGACAGCCCGTTTATACCGGAATCGACGATTTTCTTTGACATCACTTCATTGATGGGATATCCGCTGGATACCGCAGTCACATAAACATTCTCTTTGCGGGCAAAGGAAATGACGTCGAAGATGTCCTCCCGTAAGAACGGTTCGCCGCCGCTAAGGCAAACATGGTAATTGCCTAGCCAGTTCCGCAGCGAGCTAATAACCGCCTTCCAGGCCTGTGTGTCTAACTCCTGCCTTTCTCCCTTCGATACCCACTTGCCGCACGTCTTGCAGCGCAATGGGCATCTATCCGTTACGTCAAAGGTAATGGATGAAGGTTTTAAGACGTTACTAAGGTTGGTGCTATAGGCGATACGGGAGAATATGTTTTTTAGCATCTTTTTCTTTTTCCCCTCCTGGCCTGTTGTAGAGCGAAGAGCCTCTTCGCTCTACATGAACAACCCATTTTTCCGCTCATTTAAATCCCTATGGACGTATCCTGTATATACATGTTTGCAGTGATTTATCAATTGGGAAGAGTTTGAACTTGACATTATATATAATTTTGGTAGATTTGTATATACTAAAGTGGAGGAAAAAATGAAGACACTTGTGGATATAAACGATAGCACCTTGAAGAAGGCCATGGAGCTCTCCGGCGCTCGTACCAAAAAGGAGACCATTATGCTGGCCTTGGAAGAACTGATCAGGTTGCGACTTCGGCAGAGGCTCAAGCGTATGGCCGGAAGCGGCTCCCTGGATACGGGATTGACTGAATTGAAGGAATCTCGTCAGAGGCGGGAAAAGATTCATAAAATACTAAAGGCCGGGAATAAATGAATGAACTTGTCCTTATTGATACGAGCGGTTGGATATGCTTTTACGCCAGAAAGGGATTTGAAGAGATAAAAAATGCCGTTGCGCTGCTCCTTGATGAAAATCGGGCGGCCATAGCTGGTCCTGTGCTGATTGAACTGATTCAGGGAGCGAGAGCAGAGAAGGAAAAAGAAGAGATTCAAGACTGCGCAAAGGGTTTGCACTGGCTTGAAGTAACTGATGATCATTGGCATAAAGCGGCAGAACTTGCCTTTGGACTCAGAAGAAAAGGGATTATAACGTCTGCTATGGATACAATAATTGCAACCCTTGCTATAGAACATAACTGCCTTCTGCTTAACAGAGACGCCCACTTCGATATGATTGCAAAACACTCTTATCTAAGGTGCTATAATTTTTCCACCCAGAAATAGCGCCAAGTTTGCAACTTGAACCCGCAGGAGTGCGTCCAATTCCGGCCTTTCTCCAGTTCGGGCATAAACTGTTACGAAAAATTCGTTTTTCTGATTCAAAGTAAAGGCAGGACAAGCGTCCCCGCTTGTCATTATAATGTCAGGCGAGGACGCCTGACCTACCTTTCAGGCGCGGTTATTTTTTGATAGAGATAAAACGATTCATCCTTCACCAGTGTATCTGCAAAATGCGCAATGAGGTGATATTTTTGGGAAAAACCTCCGGCGTCTTCAACCGCCCTGTTGAGGATGAGCAGTACCGCGCCGTAGTCCTTGCCGGTGGTTGCGCGATCAACCCTTTTCGTAATCTCATCCAGGGGCAGGGCGTCGGGTGAAAGGCAATCGTATATCGACTTCAACGTCCCCGCATCACGGCAACCGTAAGGCAGTTTATACGACGCAAGAAACCAATTTTTGTCCCATATCATGAAACTGCGGTATCTTTCCTGTTCGATGGAATAGAGTTGGGAATACGGCTTCGGTATAAAGGGGACAATCGACAGCGACGCGGACGAAGGGTACGTTGCGATAAAGGTTTTATTATTTACCAGTGTCTCTTCGGTAAGGAAGTTGGCCATCCTCTTCCCTGCGGAAAAATCGTATTGTAACTCCTGATAAAACGCCGGACATGACCTGATGGTAGAAAAACTGAAAATGCGTTGTTGATTGCAGTTGTCATTACGTAAGTGTATTGCTTCCGGTCTACGTCCAGATACCATTTTGGAAAGGAGGGCGCCAGGTCTTTTGGCGGCGTGAGTTGATAGATAGAAACAAAAAAGCCGGCGGCAAATATGCACAAAGAAAGTAGGTGCTTTTTTTTAAGAGAAGCAACCCCTTCAAAGGCAATCTCTAATGAATACATGCCCACAAGCGCCATAGAAATTGCCAGGCTGTGAACGTTGGAATTCGCCAAAAGGAATATGAGCAGCGCATATACTACCGGACGTTCAAAACGGTTTTTGTACATCGTGGCAATAAAAAAAAGCTACATTACGGAAACGGCGTAATTTCTCGCTATGGTGTTATATTCGTACAAGGCGTAATACCCAAAGACAAATAATATCTTTTGCACCCTGGAGAAGGGCGCATACCTCACAAAGGTGACGACGGCAGTTGCTATGATCAGGAAGTGGATAACAAACATCGAGCGATAGGGTAATCCTAACTGCGCAGGCAGGAACAAAATAACATGCCACAGCGCGGGTGTTCCCTCATAGCCCATTTGGCGAATAACCGCCCCTATACTTTTGCAAGCAACCATGCCTGGGCTTCATCCCGCCAGGGTTCGTGGTGGAATAGCAACAGCAGGGACAGCAGGGTAAATCCCATTATGATTATCGTATCCGTGCTATGCAGTTTTCGTATCACGTCTATAACGGTCCCCTTTTATTACCTTTTGCGGCTTAGCCGTAATATACTCAGAAAGAAAATAGAAAAAATTATTTGGATGCCCAGCACCGTCATGGTGATACCCGGGATGGTTATGCGCAAGCTTGCAGGGTAAGACAGATTGCCAAAGCCCGCCTTCCACCAGGCAAAGGCGCTATAAGAAACCAGGCCAACCCCCAGTAAAACAAAGCCGAGGCCGGTTAAAATCCCTGCCTCCAGGGTGATAAGATTTGTTACTTTTGCAAAGAAGGTGTCTTCCGGCAACAGCCCTTCGGAAATAGCAAAGACCTTGGTATAAACGGAAAATGCTATTAAGTGAGACCCCATAAGAATCGCCATTACGAACACCAAAATGGTGTTGGTGTCAAAACGGATATGGCCTATTTTTATAGATTTACATTCTAACAGGATTAAGAAAATGATACCTAACAAAAAAAGCGTCATGCCGGGTATGAGAAACAGCCATCTAGGGCTGCACATCAACATAAACCGCAGGGTGCGCCACCCGTCGTGCCACGTCCGCAGATGGGGCGGTTTTGATCTACCGTCTTTGTAAAGTGTTATGGGTATCTGCGCAATACGTAGCTTCAGGAGTGAGGACTTTATTACCATTTCGCAGGCAAACTCCATTCCCGTTGTACGCATCCCCAGTTTTTCGATGGCGTCTTTTCGAAATGCCCGGAGTCCACAATAAAAATCAGAGACGGGGGCTTTAAAAAATGTGCGCCCGATTGCGGTCAGCAGGGGATTTCCCAACCATCTGTGGTTCCACGGCATTGCGCCCGGCATGATTCTGCCGCCCCCGGAAGGCAAACGGCATCCCATTACCAGGTCGTAGCCCTCCCGCAGCGTTTCTACAAATCCGATGATATTCGAAAAGTCGTAACTATCATCCGCATCCCCCATAATAATAAACTCGCTCTTTGCAGCTTTTATGCCGCCCTGTAATGCTGCGCCATAGCCTTTGTCCTTAACGGACACAACGCGCGCACCGCAGGACCTTGCGATGTCCTGGGAATGGTCCGTGCTGCCGTTATCGGCAACGATAACTTCCCCACGGATAGTATGTTTTCTTATCGACTCTTGCGCCTTTTTGATGCAGGTTGCAATGGTTTCCGCCTCATTCAGGCAGGGCATCAAAATCGTTAATTCGTATTCGTATTTTGTTGTGGTCATGGTAGCTTTTGTATCATAAATCGAACGGGTCCAAATTGGCACAAAGAGGCGAAAGGGAGAAAAAATAAATGTAACAACAAAATGAAAATTCCTATACAATGAACTTAATGCGCTCCTTGCTGGTTCAAGTTTGCAACTTGAACCCAACGTTTTATAGGGTTGATTATGTCGTCAATTGTACAAAGCATATTGCCTGAATAAATTTGTGGGTTCAGGTTACAAACCTGAACCCGCCAGAAACCCGCCAGAATCATCTCGCGCTAAGCGCCTCCGGAATGATGGAGTATTTTTGCCGGCACGTGGATTAAACCATTATACGCGGATAGGCTATAGTTTCTCTCGTTTTGAGACGGCGTTACGCTAAATTGCGCGGCATTGGGCCACACGTCGTAATCAATTTGGTTATCCGGACTGCCGATATAAATACTGACTATATAAGCGTTTTTAAGGAGTGGAATGGATTCAAAAGAACATTGCATTGTCCCATCCCCTTCAATAAAATCCGGGCCGTTCTTGCCGTGTTCTGCCCTTACGCAAACGAGCCAGACGCCGTCCGTTGTTTGTATGACGAAGCGAAAGTCGGGGTTATCCACTTTTTTTGGGGCATGGTACGTAATTTTAATGACCAAACTGCTGCCGGTTTCGTACGTATCGGTAGCCCTTCCCCCGGCGTCTGAAAGCTGCACGGAGGTGATTCTCACCTCTCCCGTACCCCATCGTTTTTCGGAAAAGGCGGGTTCTTTCAGCAGCAAGGCCTTTTTCATTTCGTTATTATAACACGAAATAACTTCACCAGTATCTCCCATTATTTGAATCCGGCCTTTGCTTAAAAAGAGCGCCTTTTTGCAAAGAGACTGAACCCGGTAAATATCGTGAGAAACAAATATAATGGTGGTGCGTTCTCCTGATAGGATTTCGTGCAATCGCTCATAACATTTTTTCCGGAAATTCATGTCTCCTACCGCCAATACTTCGTCGATCAGCAGTATTTCAGGGTCCACGTGAATTGCCACGGCGAAGCCGAGCCGCGCATACATCCCGGAAGAATAATGTTTAATGGGGGTATCAATAAATTGATCAAGTTCTGCAAACGCAACAATTTCATCAAACTTTTCGTGAATCTCCCTTCTCTTCAATCCCATAATGGAACCGTAGAGATACACGTTCTCACGTCCGGTTAATTCAGGATGAAATCCCGCCCCCAATTCTATCAATGCGGAGAGCCTTCCTTCCCTCGTTATTGTGCCGGAAGTAGGCTTCGTCGTGTTTGCCAATAGCTTTAGGATGGTGCTTTTTCCCGCCCCGTTAGGGCCGATCACACCCAGAGCCTCTCCTTGTTTTATCTCAAAACTGACGTCATTGAGGGCGTAGAAGACCTTGTCCGGGTCGGTTGCATAGTTTGAAATGGCGGAGATACAGTACCATATTTTGGGCAGGTAGTTTTTATAGGAACGGAGGTTTGTGTGTCCCAGGTGATAGATTTTCGATACGTTTTTAAATTTTATTACCGTCTTAGACATGTCTATATAACATCCGCAAATTGCATTTCTACCTTTTTAAAAAAACCATACGCGCAAAAAAAAGTTATGGACGATATCAGAAAGGCCATCCCCAGGTAGGTAGCGCTTGGCGGCTCACCAAACAAGATGACACACCTATAGGAATCCATAATACCCGCCATAGGATTGAGCATATATATGGGTAAATAGTTTGTGGGTACCAGGCTTGTTGGATAAACTACGGGTGTCGCAAACATCCAGAGTTGCAGGCCAAGGGGGACAATGTAGCGCACGTCCCTGAAAAACACAATGACGGCAGATGCAAAAAAACTGATTCCCAGGGTAAAGAGGATTTGGATGAAGATAATGAGCGGGGTAAAAAATACGTAACAACTGAGATGGATACGGTAATAAATCATCATGAAGACAAAAAGAATCGCCGCTATCAGGAAGTCAAAAAAACAGGACATTACGGCTGCCAAAGGAAAAATTTCACGGGGGAAATATATCTTGGTAACGAGATTACCGTTGTTAATAAGGCTAGGGACGGCAAAGGTCAGTGAATTGGCAAAAAACGACCATGGCAGGAGCGTGCAATACGCAAAAAGGGGATAGGGCAGCCCCGACGTTGGCACGCGTAAAAACTTTGAAAAGACGAGGGTAAATATCAGCATCAGGGATAACGGCTGAATAATAGCCCACGCCGTGCCCAGGAGCGACTGTTTATATCGCGCCTTGACGTCTCTGAGGGTAATGTTTGCAAGCAGTTCATGGTAAGAACAGAGAATTTTAAGGTGTATTAGCATGTGTGCTTCAATGAAAAGACCGTTACCAGCCTGTTTTTCGCGTTGCCCAAAGGTGTTTTCTGCAACCGTAAGAAATAGGTTTCAAGTGGAAACGAGTTTAGCACATACCGTGCAGGAATGCAAGCATAAGGGGGTATTCCACCCGCGTCGATGTCGATGGCTTTTTGTGGCGCGGGGCTTCATGACCGGCAACGGATGGGGATAAGCGCCAGGCGAGGGAATTCTGAAGGATGTGTTAGTTTGTGCGGAATATTGGGTGGAATGTAGGTGGAGACCAACAAAAGCCATACGCGGCTTTTCGTAATTTGTCGGGTTTTGTTCTACAGGTGCAGAACTGAAAATAAAAAGGGCACGTTTACAATAAACGTGCCCTCTTATTATTCTGGCTCCCCCCTTCGTTCTACATTTTGTAACCAACTACAACGGGGGCAATTCTCATGAATAAGGGTTTACTTTGTTGCTGCGCCGTGCTTGTGATCCTTCGGCATTTCTTTTTCGCAATCAAAACAGAAACTGGTCTTTTCACACTCGTGGCCTTGTCCCGCTTCTACTTTGCAGGTGAGGCAGAAATTGGTAACACCGCAGATATGCTCGTCTCCAACCTCTTTCTCACAATCATAACAAAAATAGGTAACGTCACAGATGTGGCCGGCACCAACCTCTTCTTCACACTTTGTACAGAAGGTTGTCACGCCGCAGATATGGCCGTCCCCAACCTCTTTTTTGCAATCCGAGCAGAAAAACGTCAAGTCACAAATATGCCCTGAACCAACTTCTTCTGTGCATTGCGGGCAAAGGGTTGTAAGACCGCAAATATGTCCCTCACCTACTGCCTTGTTACAAGTGGTGCATTGATGCTGATGTCCCGGCGCTGCTTCAGCTTTTCCGGAAGGCGTTGCCTTTATCTCAGGTTGTATTTGAGGTGCTGCCTCCTCTTCTCCCTCCTCTGTCTCTTCTTCAGCATCTTCATCCTCGGCATCTTCCGATTCTTCTACCTCTTCCGACGGTGTCGGTGACGTTGCAGGTGCGGCGGCTGGAGGCGTTGCTGCAGACGGTGTAGCTACTGGAGCGGTTTCCGTTACGGCTGGTGGTTTTACGGGAGCTGGTTCAGCCGGTTTTGCAGGTTCGGCGGCCGGCTTCTGTTCTTCCGAAGTAGCGGAGACTGTTTTCGGCTCCGGTGCGGTTACAGGCGCTTCCGCAGGTTTTTTCTCTTCTACGGCAGCCGGTGCAACTACTGGCGCTTCAGCAGGTACAGCAGCCGGTGCCGCAACGGGCTTTGCAGCCTCTTTGGGCGCCTCAGCCTTCGTCTCAACAGGTTTTGACTCTTTTACCTCTGTCTGTGTGGTTGCACAGGAACTCAAAAAAAATGCAAAACTTAACAACCCTACACCTAATAAACATTTTCCCATAATCTTTCTCCTAAAACGATAATTATGAAATTACGTGTTACAAATTAATTTCTAACGCTATTATTAACTACCAAACTCCAATTCATCCGGTGTTTCCTGTTGTTCTGTATCTATTCCGGCAGCGGAAAAGAACTTCTTTCGTATGGCATCGAGGGTAATTTTCAGGAGTGATTTTTTATCATTAACGTCGCCAAAAATTCCCAGGTCTATACTGCCTGCCGCCATCGTTGCATGTCCCCCTGCATTCATAAATCCAAATGCCTTTTGCAATAAAAATGCAAGGTTAATCCTTGCATCCGTACTTCTTGCCGATAATTGCACCTTATCTTTGTCAACGCCAAACACCAGAACGGTTGATATCCCTTCCATCTGGAGCATCAATTCCGCAGCCTGTGGCAATGCGTCGCGGTCTGCTATGAATTCAACAAACGATATCAGATAGGTGCCTTTTATCTCCCGGTTGCGTATAGCCCTTCCGATAATGTCAAGGGTTTCCGCACTCATGGGGGGGGTTTCAATCTGGTTTAACAACCCCATGTCCACCAAGGGTGAGAGGTACGCGGCTGCATCAAGATCGTCGGTAGTGGTATTTCGGGTAAATCTACTCGTGTCCACGCGGATCCCATAGCGGAGCGCCGTGGCAAGATGCGGATCAGGAGCAATGTCCAGACATCTTAAATACCTTGTCATAATCGTAGAAGTAGCCCCTATTTCCGGCAGTATTTCGATAAATTCCCCTCTTACCAGGCTGAAATCGGTCTGATGATGATCGATAACAATATGGGGAACCACATTCGCCGGCAGTATATTATTTTTTGAAGGGAGAGAAACCTCTATCAATGCAACCTTGTCGGCGGTGTTTATTACCTCTAGGGACTCATCTACACTCTTTAATCTGATAAGGTCCGTCTCTAACAGATTGACCAATGCCCTGTTTTGGTGCCGCCCGATGTTTCCTCCGTAGTAGATACTGGATTTAACGGAAAATTTTTCTGCAATGCGTTTTAACGCTAGTCCGGAAGCAATGGCATCGGGGTCTGGATTGTCCTGCAAGAAAATGGCCAGCCCTTTATTGCTTGCGGCCTTGATAACACGCACTAACTTGGAAACGGACCTCTTTACTTTTGCCGTTTCCAATTCTCCCAGGAGGGTATTCGTTATGATATTGACGGCATGGATAACGCGGTCTGCCCCGTGTTCCAATAATACAGTCGATTCTTGTTCGCTATTTACCATCGATAAAACAAATTTATCGGGAAAGAAACGCTTTACGTTTTTTACCAATGCAAGGTTATCTTCAAAGGTTTTTCTCAAAAGAACAAACGCTATAGTATCCGTTGCCGGCAGTGATTGGATATCCAGTGAACAAACATCGGCCTTAATCGTAGGGATTTTGCATTCTTTCAACCTATTCAGCGTCAACTCATTATTGTCAATAACGAGCACGTCATTTTCAGACTTATTTAGGTTTTGAGCTAAGGCGGACACAAAGGAATCACAGCCGAAAATGATGTACTTCATTCCTTCCTTCTTTTAAAGGAGCTTTATGGTAATAAAAAATAAATCAAGATACAATTATATAGCCATATGTTTTTGAAGTCAACATTAAAAGCAGAGTATACTAAATTTAACCTTATGTATGAACAAGGGTTATATGCAAATGCGCATTGCGTTAAAAGGACATATCCTTCATTCATTATGCAATTTTGTCTTGAAAACCATAGCGGGCTTCAGGTAACATCCTTAGAGAATGCAAATACGAGAGATAATAGGACAGGTAGGTATTTCTGATGATGCGTGGCAGGAAGCCGTTGAAAGGCACGATGTCGTTCGTGAAGAATTCGATGGCGTCTGCTATTACCGGATAACAAAAAAAATCGGTCCTTTGGCAAAAGGGGCGATTGTGACGACGGAAGGCGTTATTTTTGATTTTCCACGCATCGCGCGGATATTGCATCTGGAAAAAGGCCTTCACCGTGCCTACACACAACCATTTTATATAGAAGAAAAGGTCGATGGTTATAACGTGCGGGTTGCATCCGTTCAGGGGCGCATATTGGCTTTTTCGCGTGGCGCTTATGTTTGCCCATTTTCAACGGACCGGATTGTAGATTTTTTAGATGTAAAAGAGATATTCGATAAAAACCCGGACTTGATTGTTTGCGGTGAATTTGCCGGTCCGGACAATCCGTACAATATCGAACACCCTCCTTATGTAAAAGAAGACGTCCGGTTCTTTGCATTTGATTTAATGCAGATGAACAAACCGGGCAACGTCCCCATTGGGGAGCGATATAAACTGTTTGACGACTATGGCATTCCAACGGTGCGAAGGTTCGGGCGGTTTTCAACGTCCGATATGACTGAACTGAAAAGGATTATCGGAAAATTGGATGAGTCAGGATGCGAAGGAATGCTGATGAAGCCGCTCAATCCTGCGGAAGCGACCCTTAAGTACGTAACGTTACGCTCCTGCTTACGCGATATACGCGTCACGGCGCATTTGATGCCGGAAATGATGTCGGAGTTTTTCACGCACCGGATCATTCGCGCCGCGATGTACGTCCATGAACAGATGCATGCTCTAAAACCGGAAGTTTTTGCCCAACTGGGTGAGGCGCTGCTCAGGCCTGTGTACGATAGCGTAGATAAGGCGGCGCGTGCGGAAGTTATTGATGAACGGTTTACCCTTCGGTTTCTTGATGAAAAAAATATACAGCGGATGGTTGACCACCTGTACCGGTGCAAGGTGAAGTTTGAAGTGCTGTCAAAAAACAAGGTAGGGGCTTATTGGCACGTCGGGTTTGCAAGAAAATGTTATGCCTCGTATGAGATGCTTCAAAAATACCTGGAAGGCGCCGCCCACGTTGATTAGTTTCCGCAGGTTGTCTTTTACGAATGAGTCAAGTTTTGGAAAGAACTACTGGAACCACAGATTTCAAACTTTTTTTATCGGTTAGGGGTGATACCTCGCCGGGATATTAAGAATACTATGCTTGCCAAACGAATTATACCATGCCTGGACGTAAAGGATGGGCGTGTTGTTAAAGGAACAAACTTCTTACGTTTAAAAGACGCCGGTGATCCGGTAGAGATCGCGGCCTTGTATGACAAAGAAGGAGCGGACGAGTTAACGTTTTTGGACATTACGGCCTCTCATGAAAACCGAAATATCATTCTCGACGTGGTGAAAAAGACTGCGGAGCAGGTATTTATGCCGCTTACCGTTGGCGGCGGTATTCGTACCATTGAGGATATACGCGGATTACTCAACGCCGGGGCAGATAAGGTTTCCATTAATACCGCAGCCGTAAAAGACCATGAGTTTGTCACCAAGGCAGCAAGGCGCTTTGGCAGACAATGCATCGTTGTGGCTATTGATGCGAAAAAGGCAACTACTCCCGGCAACACCACGCCGTGGGAGGTGTTTATCCACGGTGGCAGGACGCCGACCGGGCTGGACGTTATCCAGTGGGCAAAGGAGGTGGAGTCGAGGGGTGCCGGGGAGATACTGCTCACCAGTATGGACTTCGATGGCACAAAAAACGGTTTTGACATTGCGTTAAACAGGGCGGTGTCGGAGGCCGTCGATATCCCCGTTATTGCTTCAGGAGGCGCCGGTAAATTGGAACATTTTTATGAAGTATTTACCCAGGGGAAGGCGGATGCCGCCCTGGCTGCATCTATTTTTCACTACAAAGAAATTGCCATAAAGGAAGTGAAAGAGTATCTGGCGCAGAAAGGGATTGAGGTAAGAATTACGTAGTATCCGCAGCGATGAGTGGCGATTCCCCGTTTTCCCATTTTCTATCTCTTTTAATGCTCTATAATAGCAGATTTATGTCTGCCTAAAAATAAGTGTCAAACAAACTGTGGATGAGGACCGATGCGGTATCGACTCTACAACAGGGAAATGCGCCGGCACAGTTGTAGTACATCATCCAGTTCAGCCGATGTCCTTATATTAAAGACAGGACTGCCTGTATTATCAATTATAACAATACTATTAGTAACTACATATTTATAGGCAAAACAGCATCTAACTAACCAACAAGAGGGTTGTTATTGGAAATTGACAGAGGTGAACCTCCGCTACAAAGCGGGGTTGTGCATGTTTCTCAAAAATGCATCCACCACCTTCGGGTCGAATTGCGTTCCGGAGTATAGTCTTAATTCCTCAGCAATCTCATCCCTTGTTTTTCCCTTCCGGTATGGCCTGTCTGAACCCATAGCATCCACGCTGTCTGCAACCCCTACGATGCGCGCCAGCAAAGGTATCTCATCACCCTTTAAGCCATCAGGATAACCGCTGCCGTTATAAAATTCATGGTGATGCCTTACCGCGGGGATGACGTCCTTCAACTGCCTGATCGGGGATAATATTTCAGCGCCCTTTACGGGATGCTGCCTTATTATCTTTAATTCCTCTTCCGTAAATCCCTCCAGCTTATCAATAATTAACTCGTAGGTGCCAATTTTCCCTATGTCGTGCAATAACCCGGCGGTCTCCAGATTATTCATGCCCTTTTCATCCAACCCCATTTCCTTCCCTATGGTAAGGGCACACGCCACGACTCTTTCCGAGTGGCCGGACGTCCAGTGGGATTTGGAGTCTACGGCCGCAGAGAGCGTCCTTACCGTGTTCTTGAACATCTCCCTCATGTCCGCAACGAGTCTTGCATTCTCCAGCGCCACGCTCATCTGTACCGATAGCTTCTCCAGCGTAGAGAGATGTTCAGGGGTAAAGGTTGCAACCCGTTTGCTCCCTACGCTGAGTAACCCTACTACCTCCTCCCTCACGACCAACGGCACCCTTATGTGGGAATAAAAGCCTTCATCCAGCAACATCTTTTCCAATGACAAGGGTTCTCTTTCCAGCGTAAGGTCAGAGATAAACTGTGGCATTGCCGTCTTTACTACCTTAGCAGCAGAAGTATCATCAAATGGAATAAAGCTCCCTTTCGGCATATTCACACCAAACCCTGCCTTATAGACAAACCCGCCCCTTTCTTCGTCCACCAGCGCAACCGTTACCCTGTCAGACGGAACAACCCTCGATACCATCAACACAATGGTTTCAAGCATATCGTGGATATCCAGGGTTGACAAGATACTAATGTCTATTTCATGCATAATTTGTAACATTTCTATCTTACGAGAGAGTTCCATTGCCTTATTTATAGATTCCTTATAAAGCCTTGTCTCTTCCATGGCAGTCGCGACCTGATGGGCGATTCCCTCCATAATCATTTTGTCCTTTTCAGTAGGGACTGTTGTGCTTTTATAAAACTCTGCAATAAGGCCGAGGATACCCTTTCTACCTATTATGGGAATAACCATCACAGTTGCGTATCCCTTACACCACGGTAGAGGTGCATAGTGATGCGCATCTACCATAAGCGGTTTCTTTTCCTCAAATGCCTTCCTGACAAATTCCACCTTATCATCCAGTGACTCTACCCTAAATAAGGATATCATCTCACGGGTCAAACCACACGCCGAACCGGGTTTAAAGGCCCTCGTTTCTGCATCCCAGAAATAGAAAAGGCATATATCACACTTCATAGTCTTCTGAATACAGTGGACAATCTGCTCCACGAGCCTATCCATGTCAGTTATATGGACGGTTGCCGCGGCAATCATCAGGAGGTTCTTTGTTATCTCAATTTCTTCCCTAAGCGCCTTTTCGGCGCGTATACGGTCTGTGATGTCTTCAACCATCTCAATAGCCGCAGTTATTTTGCCTTCCTTGTCTTTAATCGGTGATGAAATAACTCTATAATTCCGGATATCGCTGCCGGCAGGTGTTTCAGTGACAGACTCATAGACCTGCCCATCTTGTAATGTTTTACAGGTTGGACAGTAGGAACAGATTTCCTCTCTTGGCGGGTCGTTGAACGTCTTGTAGCAAATGGGCCGCTTCGAAATATCTAAATTTGGATACCACTTTTTTAGCTGCTTGTTCAGGGATAGTATTTCCATATTTGAACTTATCGTGGATATCCCTATCCCTATATTATCCATGATACTCCGATACCTTTCTTCAGATGCCCGCAATGCCTCCTCTGCCTTTTTTGCCTCTGTTATGTCCTCCAGTATATGGATGGAATAGAGATGCTTTCCATCTCTATCTTTTACGGGATAGAATTTCGCCTTGAATATCCTTCCGTCAGAGAGGATTGAAATCTCTTCCTCATTCTCCCGCAATTCAGCCATAGTATCCAGACACATCCTGAACGGGCTGTCCAGTTTTGGAAAGATTTTGTAATAAGGCTTGCCGATGATGGCAGGGAATGGCATCCCGGACGCCTCTTGGTATGCCCTGTTTGCCTTTACGATCTTGAATTCCTTGTCGTGGATGAAGAGGGGAGATGAAATACTGTCGAAGGTGGTTTGCCACTCATTTTTTGCATTTTGGGCAACGGAGACAGCCTTTTTCATCTCCCCCATGAGATTAAGCATGGCCTTGCGGGTATCTTCGAGGTTGCGTATCTGCTCCCGTGCCTTTTGGAATTTGGCGTCCTTTTTTACAATCGCTGCCTTCAGGCGGTGTATTCTGGTTTCCAGGTTTTCCATAGTGTGTTTTGGATTGGTTCCAACCATGCCCATGTTAATCGTACATAAAGTTACCATGATACTTCCGATATCGGAATCATTACATCTTTACCTCTCAAAGCAATTTCCCGAGTGGCCCCAGGTCTATATTCAGGTCTTCCGTTTTTAAACCGAATTGGGATTTAAGTTCTTCCATCTTTTCTGCCAGCTTCATGAAGGTAATACCCAGGTTGTTCACCTCCTCCCTGCTCAGGGTTCCGCTGTCAATACGCCTGATAGCCTGACGTTCCAGGAGTTCGCGCAGCAGTTCAATAACCGTCAGCGCTAATTGCGCAAGCCCCTTGCCCACGTCATTCGGGTCAATATTGATGTGGCTTGGCAAGACACTTTTCTTCTTTTCAGAAATGATACGGCTAAACATATCCTGTGAACCGGTTTCGATTGTGGGCATAAATACCTCTGATTTGAAAGCCTGTACGTTTAAATATAAAACTCCGATGGAGTTTCCCGTTGTTTGTTTAGCTTTGTTCTATAAATATTTTGCTCCGATGGAGCAAGTGCTGTTGCATAATCACCATTATTGAACAGTCTTCTGAGAAAGCACAGGCCTTTACAGCATTCTGAGAAGATACGGATATTCACACCGCTGGCCGATTAAAATCACAAATCCCGTAGGGATTTAATATTTGTAGTAGTAGTCTTTAATACCACAAAAAACTCCGTAGGAGTTTAATATATTTGCTTTTTTATGTAGAGCGAAGAGTCTCTTCGCTTTATAGCCTTACGTTTGAAATTCCTAAATATAAATATTAAATGTGCCGGCCGTTTCTCAGCGCCTCTGTGCATCTGTGGTTTTAACCGTTAGTTCTTTGGTTTCAAGTATTTCTATACGCTTTTTTAGTTCCTCTAGTTCATTCGTGTTTTGCGCAGGAACGGCCTTTGAATTAAAGTCCTTGTTCATTACCCACCAGTCCATGCCCAGTTCCTTTGCCTTTTCTACAGAGGCGATCATGAGGCGTATCTGAATGGTCAGGAGTTCAATGTCAACGAGTTTGATCTTGATGTCTCCTGCAATAACGAGACCCTTGTCCAGGATGCGCTCCAGCACATCGGCAAGCGTTGCCGAATTGGTTGACTGCGTGATAACGGACGTTTGTTTTTTCATGATATGCCTTCCAGAATAAATGTATTCGGACATTTTTAGCCAGGCACGGTTAAAACCGTGCCTACAAAGCCCGTAGTTTCGGAAATTCAACGTTTAATTCTATATTACGCCCTTTCAGGGTTTTTCCTGTAATTGCCTTGCTGTTTCAACGGAGGTTATCAGTGTTCTCAAACTGATATAAACCAGGTCAATGTTAGCCACAGAAATGGTGATATCACCATGAACTACCACGCCGGTATTGAGTACCCTATCGAGCGTCTCGCAAAGGGAGATACGCTGATTTCCCAATACCGGAGGGATTTCCCTATTCTCCATTTCTTTGCCAAATGATTCTTTTCTCTCGATTCCATCCCCCATTTTTACGTCTACCCCGGTAGCCGGTGTTACGCTTTCGCTGAATATTTGTGAAGACTCAGTAACTCCCATGTCCTCCCCCATAAAGAGAGAGGGCTGGAGAGGAGGTAATTCCGGAGCTGGAATAAGGAAAAACCGTTCTCGTATGAGAACAAACATTTTGTATAGGATACCAAAAAATCTTTTTAGAATATTCATGCAATTATCACAATACCATAGAACGTTTCAGTAATTTGCTGTTAAGGAATTTCTAAGCAAATATATTAAACTCCTACGGAGTTTCTCTGGTAATTTGAAGACTACTATAAATATTAAATCCCTACGGGATTTGTGATTTTAATTGACCAGTGGTGAATGCCGGTATTTTCTCTGAATGTTGTAAAGGCCTGTGCCTTCTCCGAATGCTGTGCCATAATGGTAATTTTGCAATAACATTTGCTCCATCGGAGCAAAATATTTATAGCACAAAGATTAACAAACAACAGGAAACTCCATCGGAGTTTTATATTTACGCATAGAATTTCAAACCGGTAGCACAACCGTCTCGGTTGCGCGAATGAAAGCCGTCAAAGGCCTAATTTACCCCAAACAGTTCCTTCCCCAGGAGCCGCAATGCCTCAATGCCTACAACCTTGTTTTCCTGTTTTGGCACAATACACACGGACTCTGTTTGAAACATATTTTGAAATGCGTGCAACATCTTTTCTTCGTATGCGATCCTCTTTCTACACAGAGGACATTCACCGTGTGCAGCATTTTCTTGCGGAACCGGCTGCACCATGTTAATAATGATATGATTCATGGGTATTTTCAACTTCCTGACGGCGACTACCAGGTCTTTTGTCTCCTCGAATGCCATCCCGGTAGGAATGGTAATGGGAATAAAGAGCGATCTTTCACCGTCACGGAGTAAAGCCAAAAGCGTTTTGATATTTTTTGACAGATCGATCAAATATGCTGTAAGTTTCGGCATCCTGAATGTGTTTTTATATTTCAGGAAGAGATTGAAAAAAAACTTCAGCCAACCGAGCGCCAATTCAGGCATTTCCAAAAACCGTATCAGATGCCCCGTCGGCGCGGTATCCAGAATCAGGATGTCGAAACTCCCCTTATCCAGATAATCGATAATCCTGGTAAGCGCCATGATCTCATCAATGCCGGGCGGGGCTATATCCATAAGTGATTCTATGATCTCATTCTCGAATACCACCTGTACGGCGGCATCCTTTTTTACCAGGGAGGACACAAGGCTACGAACCTCTTTTACATAAATCTGCTTGAGTTTGTGATACTCCTTTTTTGCATCCATTTCCTGGATGGAGAGATTTTTTCTTAATGCCAGGCCGTCGTCTCCAACTACCATATCCAGGCAGTCAGAGAGTGAGTGTGCCGGGTCGGTGGAAAAAAGCAAGATGCGTTTCCCAGGGTGTATCTCTGACAGTAATAACGCCGTCGCGCTGGCGATAGTCGTTTTGCCCACGCCTCCTTTTCCCCCAAAGATGAGGAATTCCAGGGTGTGTTTCGGTGTAGAGAAGTGATCCGTAAATTCTTTTTCAGGAAGGCCTTCTCCTTCTTCAGTTGCATCGGCAGAAGCGTGAAACGAAGAAACAGGGAAACGGAGGAGTGGAGGGCATTCAAATCTCCGCAACGTCCCTACTTTGGCGTCCCCTCCTATGAATTCTCCAGTATTATGGGGTGGGTTCGTTATTTCAATTTTATTTTTTGGCGCATGATAATTTTGGTGAATAGTTTCCGTCATTTCGCGCGCGAATTTCAAGAGAGACTCTTTTCCACAAACCTCTTCTTCGCACAAAGACATTGTCAAGAACGTATATCCGGCAAACTGTTGTTTCATCCCGGCAATATACTCTTTCTGGAGTGCGTATTGTTTGTTGCAAAAGTCGCAGCCATCAAGGGGGTAGACGCGGTTCACAACAATATTTTTAACGGATATTTTGTGCCTTTCCAGAACGGATAAAAAACGCCTTGTTTCACTGGCACTCAAGGCCTCCGGTACCATTACCGGCACAAATTCACACGAACCATCCTGCAGCATGTCTTCAACCTTTTCTGCCCCCCGGGTAAACATTTCAATAAATGCATCGGTGTCGTCCGGCTGATAACACCGCAGATAGAGTTTTGACAAATACCGGTGTTTTTCCATCATCAAATCCAACGTACGAACCCATTGTTGTATGAGACGCGGCATTTCCAGGAATTTAATCGTATGTCCCGTGGGGGCAGTATCGAGTACGATGACGTCATAGGCGTTACTCTCTGCCAAATCCACCAACTCAATCATTCCCATTACCTCGTCTATTCCCGGAAGTGAGATAGAAAGAAGTTCGCAGACGTCCGCTTCATCCAGGAAACTTCCTCTATCCAGTATTTTCTTCAGGGTATCGATATATTTTTCGGTAAATTTCTGAAATGATGCGCGCGCATCTATTTCCCATACGGTGAGGTTCTTAAAATCGTTGGTATCCTTTAAGCTGTCCATCAGGGAGTGGGCAGGGTCAATAGATGCCAGCAGGATGCGCTTGTTTGGATTCTTATTAGCAAGGTAGAGCGCCGTTGCCGTTGCAGAGGTGGTTTTACCCACGCCGCCCTTACCTCCGAAGCAGATCAGTGACAACGTTGAATTGGTGAGAAATGAAGGCGTTTGCACATAACCTCGTTTTTATCATAGCTAAAGAAACCACAGGTTTCACAGCATGGCACAGATACTCCCCTAATCAGAACGAACCGGAAGGGTAAAGAAAAATCTACAGCATCTAAGGAAATCAGGAAGGCCAGGAGGGATGTGAGGGAAGTGTTGTGAGAATAATTTTTTAATCTTTCCTGCCATTCCTGTTTTCCTCAGATGCGTTTTTGCCGAACATGTTTCTTTTTATATTCCTCGATCTGGTCCAGCCGGTCTAAAAGGGTTGCTTCTTGCTTGTTAAATTCTTCTTCGGTAATCTTGCCTGTTTCAAGCATCATGTAAAGCTCGGATAATTGAGCGGAGACGCCTTCTTCATTTAGAAATTCTTCTTCTGCGGCATTGTGGATTTGCTTGAAGATATAAAAAAATCCCTTTACGGGTGAGAGTAAGATATCGTCAACGAGCAGCATAAAAACCCCTTTCTTTGTAGGTATTGAGCGAAACGGGAGGAGGTAGTATCTTTCAGGAAGAATTATAATATTTTTGGCAAAAATAATTTCTATGCCAAATAGCATTTTTCAGAACCCTCTTATATAAAGGAGAAATGGAGAATGTGGAGAGATGGAGAAAAAAGCAAAAGAATAATAAGTAGAGACGACCCGCCAGGTCGTCCGTACAGATTTTATTTTTTCTCCGATTCTCCTTTTCCCCCTTTCTCCTTTTTGTGCCTCTTCCGATTCGTTCGGGTTATGAAGTAGGAAGGGGAGTATACCTCATACCTCATACCCCCACTCATCCTCAGGCCGTCCTCAGTTTCATATCCACGAAATTGTGTGGCGCCCAGGGACCGTTGAAATCAAAGGCATAGTTGTCATCAAAAACCTTTGCCGCCTCGAAGACCCCTTGTTCAAACTGGTCCAGTTTTGCTTTTTCCACAAGGCATGCCAGTTTCATTACAGTTATTTCATCTGTTGGTTTATTAGGTTTTATTTCATGGCAAAAAGGGTTCAGGATGCCTTGTACTGTTGCGGTATGTTTATCACGTTCCTGACTCAGGATTGTCTCGAACATCCTTCCCAGTTCCAGTTTTTCCTCCTGGGTGGCGCCCGTAGGTTTTAAGAAGACGTTGTCTCTGAAAAGCTCAAGCATCCGGTGTGTCCTGACCATATATTCAAAGATATTCTCAACATCCCAGGTGACTTTTAATCCCATTTCAACCTTGCCTGATAACCATTCCAACTGCCTTTTGAAACTGCCGTGGTTGAGCCTGAGGATTTTTTTAATGCCCGCCTCATTATCGGCAACAACTCCGAAGGAAGCAGGGAGGAGGGTGGACGTCTTCATGACTTCTTTGATGACGTTGTTGTGGGCGCTTAAATTCTTTCGTTCAGGACGAAGCTTGCCTCCGGGACTGTCGCTTACCACGGCGGCAATACCATTATCTGATATGGTGTATATGAGTTTTCCAGCGAGGCCGGAAACACCCATAGCGGGTTTTACCTCATCGGTCATTGCAAAGCCATAAATATATTTTTCACTGCCAGGCATGGGTTGCCTCCATCGGGTTTCTTTCAAGAATTATTTTGACCTACCGCCTGTTTCAAGCAAGACTTCTTTGCTGTTTAACGCTCTTTGCTACCGAAATTAACGCACGGGCGCTTCGTGAAGACATCAGGTAACCATCTTTCATCTTGATCTCCAGGATAGCCCCACACACCCAGCATTTGACCTCCCCTTCGTAATTATCATAAGCCTCATCCAGCTCGAAATTATGTCCACAATGGTTACACCTGATTTGCATCATACCCCCTCCTTACTAAAATCCTGAGATTACGGTTTTAAATTAGGCCTTCGGCAAATTTCTCACTTAAAGTTTGGCACAGAACGGTACTGGGGCGTTGTGTTCCATTGTTCGTTCAGCCACCACCGGCGCATTTTTCTTTGTAACAATCGCATTGTCTCACGCAATTGTTTTTCCGTATCCACATCATATTGTGAGACTCCTGTGGAGGTAGGACATGCTCTGTAACTCTTAATATTTCGCATGGTGTGAATATGGCCTGATGTCTTTATTGACAACATGTTTGTTCCTTTTTGTGCAGTGGGCTACTATTGTGTTGCCCCTAATGGGGCATGGCAAAAACAGGCCAACCGTCCCCGGTTGACGTACTATTTATCTTAACACGTATGGGGTGAAGCCCCCCGAAATTAAATGCAAACACAATTCAGTACCTCAGCACCAATCCCCTGCTATTTTTATTGGTTGTTTTTTTGTTCAAGGCATCGTCTGGTTCTGTATGTTCTTTTTCACCAGCCTGCATAGTATTTGCAATATTAATGCGGTCTAGCAGCACGTTTTTTTCCCTATCAATCTCATTGAGCCGGTCATCAATAACCTTGATACGTAATCTGGCACCTTCCCTTTCCTTGATACGATGCGCACGCTCCATCTCAAGGCACGATATCTTCATGAAGGCCTTATGGGGATAAAAGGTTTGGCCTACGCTACCAGCGTGGGTTTTTATATCTTTCACGCTTCTGAAACACTTTCGCTGAATGGGCATTTTTATTGCTCCTTAATAAATGCTTACCAATAGTTTATCTTTGTAGTTGAGGTGGGGTGAGAAGAGAAAAGGAGGAAAATACTTTTCTTACTTTTTACTACCTACTTCATCCAACTCCATCCTTTTCCTGCCACATACGTCCTGTACCACCTCTGCAATCTTTTCCTGCATTATCAACTTCCCGTCGCGGGTAACTTTGATGGTGTTGGCGTTGAGCACGTCCTGGCAGATACGACGGAATATCGGGTCGTCCCATGCGGCATGGCCGCCGCGATTGGCAAGAATACGGGCTATCATGATACCAGCCCTGATGCTGGGACGGTGGTTGTTCACTCCCATTTTTCTCAGCTTCCGGATGATATCGATAATATTCTCTGCATCTTGCTGTAAAATACCTGCCTTGGCTTCCAAAATCTTTGTTTCTGTTTCCCGGTCAAAATGGTGGATTTGTATGGTTACCATCCTGTCCATGAGCGCATCCTGTGTCTTGTGTGTGCCCGCATATTCCTCGGGATTTGAAGTAAAGATGGCTCTAAATTCAGGGTGAACCTCCATGTGTCCGCTACCATACCGGCAACGCTTCGGGGTACTCAGAACTCCTTCCTGGAGGACGCTCAGTAATACGTTGTTTGCCTCGGACCTTGAACGATTAAACTCGTCGTAGATAAGAACGTCGCCATTTTTGCACGCACTGGTGAGACGATTATCCGTCCAGATGGCCTGCATCTCCTCTACTGACCTTACCACCGAATGGATGTAATTGTCGTAGAGTTTTTTCTTGCGGTATCCGCTATCCTTACCGATAAGGTCTGAAGTTGTGAACTCATCATCACCGTAGATCAACGTTACCGGTCTGCCAAGTCTGGCGGCTACGTGAAAGGCAAGGGTCGTCTTTCCCGTTCCGGCAGGACCTGAAAAATGGACGGGATACCCAGACTGCAAATATGCAAGAGCCGATTCTACCACTTCCTCTACACAAGGGGTGACAACAAATCCATTGCCTGGCTCCAGAGAAAGTCCCACATCGTGAGACTCGCTATTTTCAATTATCATTGTGTTCATTCACAACCCTCCATCTATGTATCGTTAAGCCTGGCTGGCATGGATAAATCCGTGCCTACAACTTTGTTTTGTAGGCACGGTTTCAACCGTACCTCTGGCATTATTTACAAGCAACCACCATCCCACTTCCACGGCATTGCAGGCAATACATCGCCCGATTCGACAGGTCATCGCCGGAACCGCGGCATGTGGGGCATATTTGGGTAAGTTTCGTCATAATGGGCAGAACGCCTTTTCCCATGCAAGCAGTGCACGTTAACGTCTTGATAGCCCCCGTTCCGCAGCAATGCGCACATTTGAAGAAGGGTGGCTGAACCAGCACGGTACCCTTTCCACCACACACACAACACCGGGAGGTATATGACATAATGCCGAAGGGGTCTATTCCCTTTCCCCGGCAAAACGCGCACATGGCGTTTATTACCTTTCTTTTGTGAGACTTTCTTAGCACGGGTTTCCTCTGCCTTTATAAATTAGGCCTTTGGCGACTTTTTTGCTCACACACAGGGACGCGGGCACCGTGTCCCTACATTGAAATTCTTATACAATTCAATTACTTTTTTGTCACTAAGACGCCAAGACACTACGTTTTTTTTCGTGACTTGGTGTCTTTGTAACAATATTAACTCTCCTTAACCATGCTAAAGAGCAAAGCGCTGTAGGGGCGAAACCTTGCGTTCTCCCGCCCTGGGACAAACCCCATCGGCTTGGTAGTAGTTCACCGCAGAGTGCGCAAGTATGCTGAGAAAACTATTGAATCGAGAAAAACCACATAGTTTAGCGCTGAGGAAATTCAATGTAGCCATCGTAGGGGCAATTCATAAATACCCCTGCCTCTAACTATCTCTGCGATCCCGGCGTTCTCTGCGATGAGCCGAATGGTGAGCCTGTCTTAAGGCATAGGCGAACACAAGGCTCGCCCCCACAAATCCCATACTAGGCTGGCGCTGCTGCCGTTGCCGTCAAACCGATTGCCTCGGCGTACTTTAAATATGTCTCAACAGATGCAATGACGACCCTGGCTTCTATGGAAAGCAACTCAATACCTACCAAAGACACCTTGACCCATGCATCGACAACGATACCCTTGTCGAGTATTCTGTCAACAACCTCTGCCAAGCTGGACGAATCCGTGGATTTCTGTACCTTTGCCATGTTTATCACCCCCCCTCACTCGGTAAAAATTTACAACAAGATATAAAATACAGACCGCAAAATTACAGAGGAATTACCTTTATGTATGAAGTTGGAAGTATGAGAAAGAAGGTAGCGTCATCCTACTTACTACTTCTTACTTTTTCATTCCGTCCTCCGGGTTTCTTTTGCTAATATACACAAAGCGAAAACCATGCCTTGCGTTTTTGTCAGCAAAACTATTTTTAAATAAGTTATATCCTTTTGAATGAAGAAGGAATAGGAGGGAAAAAGCAAGATGCCTTGCGCATGTGGCATGCCTTGCAGGGAAAGGCTTCTATGGTATGATTGCCATGATTCCGCTCACGGATTCCCTATTGTAACGGTCCCGCAACGTAAATGATTTTATCAACGAAGGAACGAAGCAGGTAGCTCGTTCGGGTTATGAATGGAGGGACGACTCCAGGACTGCACGGATCTCGGAAATGTTAAAGGGCTTACCGATGAAGCCGTCGAAGAGGTTGTTCACGAGGCCGTGCTGCACTGCCTCGGAGTCACGGTAATAATATCCCGTGATGATGACAATTTTTATTTTCGGGTAGTGCTGCCTGATGAGGTTTGCCAGTTCCAGGCCATCAATATCAGGCAGTTTAACGTCCAGAAATATTAATCTGATATGGGAATGCAACTGTTTGAGCAACTCAAACCCCTCTTTTCCGCTGGTTACGGAGCATGTCTTGCAACCCGTCAGCATCAGGAGGTTTTCGAGCGCCCAGCACATATCCGCCTCGTCATCAATAATAAGTATTTGTGGTTTTTTCGACATCGTGTTTTCCTAAAAAGATTAAGGAGAAAAGGGGAAATGGAGAAAAAAAGATATATTTCGATCATCTTTTCCCAGTGATGTTCTCATTCCTCAACTCCACTCTCCTTACATCAACGGTAAAATCGGCGAAATTCACTAGCATTTATAATCTTATCGGTTAATTCTTCTTTTCCCCATTTCTCCTTTTCTTTCTTACGGTTTCTTTACCGGCAATTGAATCGTAAACGTCGTCCCTTTCCCCACGACGCTTTCCACGCGGATGCTGCCTTCATGCTGTTTGATGATGCTGTAGGTAATGGATAAACCTAACCCCGTTCCCTTACCCACTGGCATGGTGGTAAAAAATGGGTCAAATATCCTATCAATATTTTCGGAGGGTATGCCACAGCCCGTGTCCTTAAAAACAACCAGGATTTTGTTCATTCCGTCAGTCGAGGTTTTTAGTGTCAAAGTCCCGCCTTCAGGCATGGCATTCGCTGCATTGAGGATCATGTTAAGAAAGGCCTGCTTCAGTAAATTTTTCTCAGCCTTAATGATGGGGATATGAACGTCCAGGTCTTTTTTAATCTCAATTCGTATCAACACCATTTGTTTTTCAATCAGGGTCAAGGTTTCCATGATCGCATTGTTGACATTCGTGGGTTCAAAACGTCCTTCCGAAGGGCGCGCAAACTTGAGTAGCTCTTCAATGATCTGTGAGGCGCGTTTGATGCCGGAATAGATCTTATCCGCACATTCTTTGCGCAGGGTTTCATTTTCCGGGTATTCCAGCAATATCTGTGCTGCGGCAGAGCTGATGCCCAACGGATTCCGGATCTCGTGTGCGATGCCGCCGGCCATTACCCCCAGAGATGCCAGCTTTGCAGAATGGAAGAGTTGTGCCTCTAATTCCCGCCTTTCAGCAAGGTCTTGTCCCACGCCGACAATACCCGCCACCATTTGGGCGTCATCCCGCATCAGGGCAAAACTCCACGAGATGGGGATTATCTTTCCAGACTTTGTTTTAAGTCCCAATTCAATGTGTTTCACCGTCTTCCCATGGGAAAGCCCGTCTATGATGGAAGCCAGCATTGCTTTTTGACCGTCACCGCAGATAGACGTCAATGGTTTGCCGGCTAATTCCCTTTCTATATAACCGGAAATTCGCTCTGCCGCGTTGTTCCACGTCATGATCATTCCCTTCGAATCCAAAGAGGTAACGATATCGTTGGCGCTTTCTACCACACTGGCAAGGTGGCGTTCAGTTTGCCTGACTTTTTCCCGCAGGCTTACCTGCTGGGTAATATCGTCCATGATGAGCAGAACGCTTTCAACGTTCCCCCGGTCATCTATGAGTGGGGTCAGGTTATAAAAATAAACCCTGGTAGGAAGGCCAGGCGACCGATAATACATTTCCTGTCCGCGGTCTCGCATACCCGTCCCAAAGACCTTCTGCAGCCTTTCAGCAAGCCTGGTGTATTGCAATATAACGCTGGGGAATATATCATCCACGTGCCTTCCGATGGTATCTTCTTCCGTGCGGCGTGATTTTTCCAGAAAGTTCTTGTTGGCAATCGCGACGCGAAGGTTGCGGTCAAACATCAGGAGGGATGAGGGGATGCACGAAAAGATCATCGTGCAAAGACGCTCGTATTTCCTCTCTGATAAACTGGCGCTGTCAAAATCTGTCATGCCCATAAGGTATTATCCTGTGACGTAAGTGGTACAATTTAGTTTTTTGTAAAAAATCCCGAAGAAGGCAAAATCCAATCCGAATTAAGATAGAAGCAGCTAAAATCAGGCCTTCGGTAGCTTTCATTTGCACAACCGAGACGGCTACGATACCAATTTGAATTTCAAAACATTGAATATAAAACTCCTATGGAGTTTTGTTTTGGTTATCTTCTTTTCTATAAATATTTTGCTCCGATGGAGCAAGTGTGTCGAATTTAATAAACATCTCGTTTTGTCAGGGTAATTGCTGTCAAATTCTACAAGCATTTAGCAAGCGATGTCAAAATCCCATAGGGATTTAATATTTGTAGCAATTTTCGATTCCCAGATAAAAACTCCGTAGGAGTTTAATATATGGGTTTTTTCCCCCTGCATACAATTTACAAAACCAATAATTTACCTCTATTTTTGTAATATACAGACATCACAATTTCCTCTTTATGCTCTGTACTACAAGGTTATAAAACCTTGTTTTTTTAGCAAAGTATTTTAATCTGCGTAATCTGTGGACATCCTTTGGTTGTGGCTTTGTCACGCTGTGTTGCTTTGTGGTTAAATTCATTTTGATTGCAGCCAGGCAACGCTAAGAATCAATCCATTCAAACAAATATTTTTCATCGTATGCGACAGTGAATTTTTGTAATATTTTCAAATATTCTTCCTTAAACGACATCTTGCTATGGTGTTTTTCCTGGTTCTGAATGTATTTAACCACCGGGTCAATTTGTGAATTGGAATAGGAAAATGCCGCAAAGCCCTCTTGCCAATAAAATTTGCCGCATACCCACCTTTTGTCATTTATGAAATTTGTTGAAAAATGTTTTACGTCTCTTACCAAATCGGAGATTGCAATATCCGGCTTCATCCCAATGAAAATATGAATGTGGTTTGGCATTCCGTTGATACAGATAAGTTTCTGCCCTTTGTTTTGAATTATTCCCGTGATGTATTTGTAAAGCTCGTCTTTGTTGTTATTGTCTATTAAATTATCTCTGCCTTTTACGGCAAAGATAATGTGAATATATAGTTGAGAATAGGAACCCATAGATTGTTGTAGTAAGCGTCCAATATGATGGGGTACGCCAGTCGCGCCACAGGCAATCTATTGTCGGGCAACGACTTTTGACCCACATTGAAATTTTAAAAACGTAAATATAAAACTCCGATGGAGTTTTATGTAGTTTGTTTATCTTTGTTCTATAAACATGTTGCTCCGCTGGAGCAATTGTTACCGTAGAGTTACGAAGGGGTGCGCGTATTTCGAAACAATGCAAACCTTCACTGCTGAACGGCTAAAACACAAATCCCGCAGGGATTTAATATTTGTAGCAAGCGTGGTTCCCCATTCATATAAACTCCGTAGGAGTTTTATATGGTTGCTTTTATGGTTACCACCAATCTTTTTGGGTTTCTCATAACTCCGGACAGAAATTGTACGGCGGCCAGGGGCCTGATAATTCAAAAACGAATCCCTGCGCCTTGTATTTTTCTGCCAGGGTGTCCACGACGCCCTGAAATACGGGGAGCGTCTGCTGTTCTACAAGGAAGGCCGTATTCATAACCATATCAAATGGTCTGCCATGGATGCTTTTGCCGGTACACCGCAAGAATCTGTGGCAGTCAACATGGGGTGATACGGCACAATGGGTATCATTCAAAATTCTTTGGATGTCCACGGTAAACGTCTCTTCCCGCATTCTGCGCATCTTCTTTGCCAATAAATAATTTTCTCCCGGCAGTAATGACATCGGATCATGGGTGGCGCCGGATATTTTTTTATCATGACTATCCATGAAGGTTTTTTTGTCACAAAAGATTTTTACCGCCCACTCGGCCTTATTTGAGGTGTATTCGAGAAAATTTAATATCTTTTCCTTATGGGGCGTCACGGCCTGAAAGAGTGCATCCTGGTTTTTATAAATCGTGCAAAATCGTAAGGGGACTACGGGAGTAATTCCGCTGCGGTCTGCCGGGTTATGAGTCATGACAAATTCGATTACCTCTTCGTGTCTCTTTGCCAGAGGCGCAAGCCATGCCACGTCCATCATATTTTTTTCCAGGGCATTTTCGCTAAAATCCTTTAAGGATATAGCGCTGACTACGGCAAAAAAACCGTCCTGATCAATAAAATGTGCCTCGTGTATACCGTCAATGCCTATAACGGTAGAAGGAAACGGGGACGGCGCTCCCGTAAGGCAGTATGTATAAATTCCAAGAAGGGTGTCTGGCACAATTTCCCATCCTTTATAAAAAACTACTGCAACCACAGATTTCACAGATTGCACAGATTATTTTTCTGTTTTCAAACTTCTGTAATCCCTTTTGATAAATTCCCATTCGAGGTTGAGCAATAAATGGAATTCCTCTTAATTTGAACTCGAGTTCCAAACATTCCTGATACATGGCCTCCAGATGTCCTGTCCCTACGGTTCTATGCACCTCCATTGCAGCCCTGATAATTGCATACGTTCTTGTATCTCTATCCATGTAATTGTTGACAGACTTTAGTTCTATCTGTTTTTCGGTTTTTAATCTGTGCAATCGGTGAAATCTGTGGTTCCTAATATTTATTCACCCTGCCTTTGTTTTACCTCTTCAACGGCGTTGCCCATATCTCCAGATGTTATCACCAATTCCCTGCCGCTTGTCGGGTGTGTGCCAATCGCATTGCGGATGGCCGTCAAAGCTGCTTTCTTGCAGATCAGTTCGATATCGGCGCCCGTCATGCCGCTGGTTTCCTGTGCAAATATTTTCAGGTCTATCCCCTTCTCAAGGGGTTTATCTCTTGTATGAACCTGGAATATCTTTAACCGGGCATTCTCATCGGGGGTGGGGATTTCGATGAGATAATCAAAACGCCCCGCTCGGAGTAGCGCCGGGTCTATCTGATCCATGCGGTTTGTGGCCGCAAGCACGAGGACGCCCTTCAGTTCTTCGATGCCGTCCATTTCCGTGAGGAACTGCCCGATGACACGTTCGGTCACGTGCGAATCGCCTCCTTCTCCCCGTTTTGAAGCGATGACGTCCAGTTCGTCGAAGAAGATGATGCAGGGCGCCGCCTGTTTCGCCTTTTTAAACATGTCCCGGATACCCCGCTCGGATTCTCCGACGTATTTTGACATCAACGCCGGCCCCTTGACCGATATAAAATTCACCTTCGTCTCGTTTGCCACGGCCTTTGCCATAAGGGTTTTTCCCGTTCCCGGCGCCCCGTAAAGCAATATCCCTTTCGGGGCGGTAATTTTTGCATGCTTGAACATATCCGGATATTTTAAGGGCCATTCCACGGCCTCGCGTATTTGCTGTTTGACGGTTTCCAGCCCTCCCACGTCCTCCCACCCCACATTGGGTATTTCCACAAACACCTCGCGTAAGGCAGAAGGCTCAACCTCTTTGAGCGCCTCGATAAAGTGGTCCATAGATACCTTCAGATTCATGAGCGTCTCGCAAGGAACGTTTGCTGCCTCGAAATCAATCTCCGGGATGACCTTCCGCAGGCAAAGCATGGCGGCTTCACGGCAAAGCGCCTGGAGGTCTGCCCCGACGAAACCGTGCGTAATTTCAGCCAGTTTTGCAAGGCTTACGTCTTCATTCAGCGGCATGCCCCGGCTGTGTATTTCGAGAACGGAAAGCCGTGCGTTCTTATCCGGGATGGGGATCGAGATTTCCCGGTCGAAACGCCCCGGTCGCCGCAGCGCCGGGTCCAACGCACCGGGAATATTTGTGGCGGCAATGACAATCACGTGTCCCCGGTTGTCCAATCCGTCCATAAGCGCCAGGAGTTGAGCCACCACCCGTTTCTCTACGTCCCCGACTACGTGTTCCCGTTTTGGTGCGATGGCGTCAATTTCATCCAGGAAGATGATGCTGGGGGCATTCTTTTTGGCGTCCTCAAAGATTTCCCGGAGCCGCGCCTCGCTTTCTCCATAGAATTTATGGATAATTTCCGGCCCGTTGATGGTAATGAAATGCGCGTCCGTCTCGTTTGCTACCGCCCGCGCAATAAGGGTCTTCCCGCAGCCGGGAGGGCCGTATAACAACACGCCTTTCGGGGCGTCAATCCCCAGGCGCTCAAATATTTCCGGGTGTTTTAAAGGGAGTTCGATCATTTCCCGTATCCGTTGTATTTCATGGCCGAGTCCACCGATGTCTTCGTAAGAAAATTTTATGCGATCCCCTTTTCCCGGCTTCTTCTCGCTGATTTTCAGCAGCGTGGTGGGGTTGATGACAACGACCCCTTTAGGTGCCGTGCCTTCGACCACAAAGTCGGTAAATCGGCTGCCAAAGAGCGTGGCGCGTATCCGGTCGCCGGCAATGACGGGCAGCCCGTCAAGGAGACTTCCAATGTACTTGCTGTCCCGCTCAAGGCTAACCGCAGTTACCGGGGTAAGGGCAACATTGTCAGCCGCCTGCCACGGCACTTTTTTTACCGTGACCTTCTCGCCCAGGCCTATCTGGGAGTTACCGCGGGTCAGACCGTCTATCTGGATAATGCCTTTTCCCCGTTCCTCTTTGAAGGTGGGCATTACCTTGGCAACCGTGCGCCGCTTGCCCACAATCTCTACGATGTCTCCAATGGTAGCTTCCATTTTTTCTATATCACCGGGGTCAATCCGCGCCAGTCCCCGTCCCACGTCCTTTTTTGCCGCCTCTGCGACCTTTAACGTTATTTCACCCATTGTTTTCACCTGTTTCGCCACGAAGGCATAAAGAAAAATTAGTTATCATCTAAAGAAGGCAAGAAGGTCAGGAGATTGGGTCTGTGAAAATAACCCTTTTTATCTCCAGGGTTGGTTTTGCGAAATTTAAGACCAGCCCATGTTTCTGCCCAACTGCTTTCAAATAAGAACGTACAATTGCAAAATGCTCACTGGTTATCTCTTTTACGGCTTTTAATTCCACGACAAATTTATTAAAAACAAACATATCCAATCTGTGTTTCCCAACTTCATTTCCATCTTTCCTGCCTTTCATGATTTCCTTAGATGTTTTAGCGTAGCCTGATTATTTCATTAACTTTATTTCCAGCACCCCATTCTTATACGCGCACGTCATCTTATCCTTTGCAAAGCTTTCTTTCAGGAGGATTTCTTTGCGGTATTTCTTTTCACGCGTTTCCGCGGAGATCTGGAGTATGTCGTCTTTGAGATCAACGTGGATGTCCTTTCCCTCTACGCCTGGCATTTCAGCAACAATCAGGGTATGGTCTGTTTCTTCAAAGATATCTACCATCGGTTCTCTCACCTCATCAACAACTGCATCCCCCTTTTTATCCTTGTGTATGTTGCCAAAGGGTTCTACCTTCACTTTGTCGGCACCCAGACCGCCCACCTTTATAGAAATACCGAAGAGGCCGCTCAGATTTTTGTCCAGTCCCTTGATTTCACCCGTTTTCTTGAATTCCTTTCCCGTTTCAGCAATGTCTGAAAGTTTTTCTACCAGGTCGCCCAAACCCTTAAAGATACCACCCAATCCAACGTCATGTACGCCTTCTGCTTCTTTCTTACCCGTTTTTTTTGTTACCATGATGCGCCTCCCTTTTGTAAAATAAAATGTATTTGAATAATACCTTAAAAAGAGAATTCACCGCAGAGTACGCAAAGAACGCAGAGGAAAAATATTTTAAATCTTTCTCGGCGCCCTACGCGTCCTCTGCGGTGAACCTGTTTCCAGATATTTGTTTCGATCTGTGTCGGGTGGGCATTACCCACCCTACACAGATCGTTAGTCTGTAGTCGAGCCGGTATGGACAATTTCCGTTGAAGTCTGTATTTGAATACCGTATTTCTTTACCTTGGAATACATGGTCTTGTAATCAATCTTGAGTATTTTGGCAGCCTGTGCCTTGTTTCCATTGGTACGTTTTAACACATCGGCAATCAGTTTTCTTTCGGCATTTCCGACGCATTTGGTTATGATAGCGTGCAGCGAGCTGTCTTCATTAAGGTGGCTTTCTAAATCCAGGAGAAAGGCGTCGTTTTCCTCCCCGTACATCAAGCTTGCCGTTTGTTCAGATACCATATACGGCATTTGTTTCTGTTCCAGCGTCTTTATTAAGAGGTGCTGGGGTTCAATAATCTCAGGTGCCAGCAAAACTGCGCGGCGAATGACGTTTTTTAGTTCTCTCACGTTGCCCGGCCAATCATAACCCAATAATGTTTCCAGCGCCTCTTTCGAGACTCCCTGGACGTTTTTGTTGAGTTCTTTGTTGGTGCTATCCAGAAACTTTTTACAGAGAAAGACGATATCGTCCTTACGCTTTCTCAGCGGCGGTATCTCAATGCAAAATTCATTGAGCCTCTGGTACAGGTCCATGCGAAAGCGCCCTGTTTCTACCAGGAACTCCAGCCGCTCGTTCCCGGCCACGACCACGCGCACGTCAATCTCGATTTCTTTGTGGCCTCCCAAACGCCTGACACGCCGTTCCTGAAGCACCCGCAGCAACTTGCCCTGCATGGAGCGGGGCAGATTTCCTATTTCGTCAAGAAACAGGGTGCCGCCTGACGCCGCTTCAAATTGCCCCAGCTTTTTCTGCTCCGCGCCGGTGAATGCGCCCTTCTCGTATCCAAAGAGTTCGCTTTCAATCAGGGTTTCCGGTATAGAACCGCAATCCACCACGACAAACGGCCTGTCCTTTCTGGCGCTTCTGTTATGGATATTCCGCGACACCAGTTCTTTGCCCGATCCCGTCTCACCATAAATGACGACGGTAAAATTCGTCGGGGCAACGCAGTCAACCAGTTCATTTACCTTTGCAATTTCGACGCTGCAGCCTACCTGCTCAAAGAGGGGCATTGCCAGGTTGAGTTGCGTCTTCAGGGTATGAATTTCCTGGCGCATAGACCTTTCTTCGATGGCCCTTTTTACCGTAAGTATGATCTCCTCGTTATCAAAAGGCTTGTTTAAAAAGTCATAAGCGCCAAGTTTTACGGCTTCAACCGCAGACCTTACTTCCCCGTGTGCCGTGATGATGATTACCGGGATTTCATGATTGGCGGTTTTGATCTGCCTCAAAACCTCCATGCCGTCTATTTCCGGCATGCGAAGATCAAGGATTACTACACCGGGAGATTTTTTGTGAAAAAGTTCCAACCCTGCGTTTCCGTTGTTTGCCAAACAAGTTGTATATCCGGCCTGCGACAGAACGTGTGAAATCATATCGCACATGTCTGCCTCATCGTCTATAATGAGGACACTTGTGTTAGGGTCTGCTGTCATAGTTACATTCAAAGCGGGTTTTTCTTTCACCTAGGGGTTTCATCCCATAAGCACTAAGTTAAAATTACTGGCACGGTTGAAACCGTGCCTACAAAGCGGGTTGTAGGCACGGATTTATCCGTGCCTGGCTTAACTCGACCGTGTAATGAACAACGAATATCGAACAAGGAATTTCGAATTATGAGGTTTTCTTATCCTTCGACATTCATTATTCCTTGTTCGATATTCGATATTGGACTCCATGCAAAAAATATCAAAAACAACTTAGCGCTTATGGGGCTTCATCCCTGGCTATCTGCTGCCTGCCCTTCGGGCATGAGGTATTCAACAACAACATCGGACGGCAGTATTTTATCTACCTTGTGAAGCATGCCGAGAAAGAGGATAGCGGTTTCACCGTTACCCAAGGTCTCGTCAATCCGGCGGGCAATAAAGGCATCTCGTTCTGCAATAAAATTACGGTGGCCTTCCATTCCTTTTCCACTGTCTTTCCGTGTGGCCGTGTTTTTGATCATTTGATATTCCTTCAGGAGCAGGCCAGTGTCTTCGGTCCCCACGAGGGTTGCGCCTTTATCAATAAGTTTTACCAGTAACTGATGGTTTTTCCCACCCCTGTTTGCTATATCCCGTACGATTTGTAATTCTTTTCCGCACACCGGCAAACCATCCTGGTAAACCTTCACCTTGCGGTAGCAAAGGTCTTTTTGCTGTAAATGCGCCTCAATATCCGTCCACAGATCGTTTATTTTCTTTAAATGTTGATTCCATTTCCGGACGCCATACTTTTGAATATATTCCTTTTTAAAGGACTCTGCCAGCGAACCCATATCCACCTCGGTATGAATAATCGGTACGTAAATAAGCCGTCGTCCCATTCTTATTGTTTTTCCGTAAAAGGTTTATTGAAAACAGGCTTCAGACTTCCTTTTTTGTGTGACTGCATACTCTCCAGGAAAAATTTCCCGAGCACTTGTTGTATAATTTTTTTGACACACTCAAAGTCAAATGGCTTGGTGATGTAGTCGTACGCTCCCAGCCGTATAGCATCTTTGGCTGCTATCGGGTCGCCAAAGGCCGTCATCATTACAACAGGGAGACCGGAGCGAATGGACTTGATTTGCTTAAGGACATCGATCCCATTCGGCTGTGGCATGATAATATCCAGTAACACAACGTCTACTTCCCTCTCTATGACCCTTTTTACGGCCCCCTTTCCGCTCACTACGGTGGTTGTGCTGTATCCTTCCTCCGAGAATAATCCAGCCAGCATCTCACAGATGTCCGGTTCATCATCAACGATCAGTATGACAGGTTTTCTGGATTCAGTTCCCATAAAATCTCTGCAATCCCTCATCACCCTTCACGTTTATGAGATACAAAGTGGTTCTTTCTCATTTCAGTGGATAACCCGACTTGCTATAGCCCAAAATCGTATTGCAATCAGTTTGCTTTTAGCATACAAATTGAGTGCCAAATTTTTTAAAATGCCCTTATTTATTTGTACGGATTATCGGGTGGCATGGACAAACATTGTTTGTTCGCGTCTGGTTAATTCAAGAAAGGTTAACAAATTCCGTGTCTCTATTGAAAAATCATCTTTATCGTTGTGGGAAAGGGCTGGGAGAGACGTCAACAAAAACACATGGGATTACATAAAATAATTATTGCAACAGGACATGATAATGCAAAAGGGGAAGGGGTTATTTTCGAAAAAGTGTCCCATGAGACAAAATGTCTCAGGACATTTTTGTGCCTGACACACTTGTGAAGATGAATCGCGGATAAAGATTCTTACTATGGTATGCATTCCATAGTATATAGAACAAACACCCCCCCGATGTGGTTGTGGCCATAGCCAAACAGGTGTTTCATCTTATTTGAGCGGATTTTCAGCCTGGCACGGATTTATCCGTGCCTGTTTATTTCATCAAATCCCTTTGCTCACGCTCCATGTAATGATAGATGCCGTGTTCACCCTTTGTCTTGAATCCCAGTTTTTTATAAAAACCGCTGATGGGGTTGTTCATTTCCACGTGAAGACACATAACCAGGCCTTTTGCATCAGCCTCTTCCGCCAGCTTTCTCATAATGCTTCCACCAACCCCCCTCTGTCGGAATTCGGGCAGGAGCGCAATATCGATAACGGAAATCTTGTCCGCCTTGCGGTATACGTAAAGTCTGCCCGCCGGTGTGACATCTACGAGGATTACGTCAAAAGATGCACTGGGGTTGTTCTGCAGATACTGGGTATGCTGAAGTCTGAATTGCATGCGTAAAAAGGCGTCCATCTCCTCCATTCTCCATCCAGTGACGGCCATCTCTTCGTTGCGGGTGGAGGCGTAGACCCTGTAGAGGAACTCAAGGTCTTTGTCGGTGATAGGGCGAAAGCGAATTAATGAGGGGCTGACTTTGGCGTTCATTTGGTTGTTCCTATGCTGAATTTTATTCCTGTCCTCCAACCCGAACAAGTCGGAAGAGATAATCAACATCATATATTATTCTTTCGTTGTTTCAACAACTAAACGTTTCTTGTGGCTCAAAGATTCTTTTATTTGATTAAGTTCGGCTTGGTTATCAAAAAAACGAGAGGCAAACACACAGCATTTCAAAAAGTTCATGCATCTGTCAGTTAGCTTGAGGAGCTTGATTTTATTTTGTTCAACACGGTTTGTCCATCTAAAAAACGGTAAGCACACGCATCGCTGTTGATGAAAGCGGATAGCAAAACTTCATAATTCGAAATTCCTTGCTTGATATTCCTGGCGCGGCCATGCCGCAACCAAATCTACAGTGTTCCATTAGGAACAAAATATTGGTAGAAAATAAACACAGAAACAGTATTAGCTCCGTAGGAACGATATATTGGTAGAACAATTGGGTTTTAACTATATCATGCCTATGGCATTTATGCTTGGATGTCCTTAATTTCTACCAATATTCTGTCCCTACGGGACATTTAAAAAACAGATACAGATTGAATTTTGAATATGATAGCCCAAAGCCTCTGTTTCCTCACACAAAGCCACGAAGACACAAAGATTTATCGCAATGTATCTTT
>CAYJPZ010000009.1:0-41850 GCA_964372185.1 uncultured candidatus Brocadiaceae bacterium | reverse complement strand
CATTTTGTTTCGGCAGGCAGTGCCTGCCCTACCTGGCTATGATTTTTCCTTGTTCCCCTGAATAATGAATATTTTAGCGTTTGTGTCGCCCCTACGGGGCTTGGAAATATACGCACAACCGCCCCTCCGCTTGCGCAGTGGGCTACGATTGTGTTGCCCCTAATGGGGCCTTATGCGAACTGCAAAGTAGGTCAACCGTCCCCGGTTGATATAATAAATTTCCCTACCGTCTTCATGCTTGAAACACTTCTTCAGGCGATACTGTTTTTGCAGCATACAGGAGCGCCGCTTTTATATCCGCTCTTTTTAGAAAGGGATATTCCCCTATGATGTTTTCTTCAGATTCACCGTAGGCAAGTTTTTCTAAAATTATTTCAACTGTCAATCGGGTTCCTTTTATTACGGGCTTGCCAAACATTACTTGCGGATTTATCTCTATCCTGTTTAAAAGTTTCTCGTCCACGTTAAATTTCTCTTGTCATGGGTTGTAAAGGTATGAATCTGAACTTGTTTTTTGTGACAACGGTGAAGTGTCTCGCAATCTTATCCCCGTATAACGTCAAAAGTTTTTTGAGCAATGTTATCTTTTCATTTGAAGACTGTCCCTTAATTCTAAAGAGAATAATTCCGGACATCGCTGTGCCCAAGCAGTGTTTGGATCGTGCGTATATCATAATTGGCCTGAAGAAGGTGGGTGGCAAAGCTGTGCCGGAAGGTATGGGAGGTTACTCGTTTTGTGAGTTTCGCCCGCTGTACCGCCTCATAAAGCGCCTCCTGCACGTGCGTCTCATGAAGATGATACCGTCGAAGCTCCTGCTTATCCGGAATGGGCGTAAGCGTCTTTTGCGGCAAGAACCACTGCCATATGAAATTCTTTGCGGCTGCGGGATATTTCTTTTCGAGCAATTTGCCAATAAACAAGCGCACAAGATCCGACCGTGCCGCAGTAACCGGATATTTGGCGCAAAAATCCAGAAAATATCGGATCCACTTCTTATAGTCCGCATGCTGTGCCGGCGCAACGGTTCGCTTACAGAGAACGGCTTCAAAACGTGTCAGAATGTTGTCTGGAATTGTCAGCATGGGGATTGAGCAGTTAACCTCCTAAGAACGCAATTTGAATATTGAACAACTTCAAGGGTATAATGACTTCCAATAGATATGTCAACTGAATTTGCCACCCATTCTTGACACTCACAGCACTTTCTGATATTATCGGGAAACTATTCAATAACTTGTTAGGCCCCAGAGGAAAGCTATGACACTGTCCGATCCAGAAAAACTGGCGCTGTATGTTCGGTCGCTGCCGGATTTCGAGTTCTATGAATCGATTGATGGCAACTACGACCACATCGGTGCAACTGTCGCTGACGCTGTTCTTCAGGCAAACATGCGGTACAAGACTCATGTAAAACCGCGAGTAAACCGAATCCTTGCCCAATATCCGAATGCCCGTACAACGAGTTCGGTTCTGCATCTCCTGAAATCAATCAAGGCCACAGAGTTTCTTTCCTGGCGCGGCGAAGACCGTGCCGAGCGGTTCTCTCAGGTTCTCAATCTGTTCGCGGCTGAGGGCATAGAAGTTGAGTCAGACCTACGAGAGTGGCTGTCGCAGGTGTCAAACTTACCGAAGCTGCGGTCCATTAAGGGTATCGGTCCGAAGACGATCGACTACTTCAAAATCCTGGTTGGCGTATCCACCAGTGCTATCGACCGGCATCTTCTTAACTTTCTTGGGTTGGCTGGCCTTTCGCCCTGTGGTTATGTTGATGCTCAATCTGTCATTAACGCGACCGCTGACATCCTGTCCGTTGATCGATCTCACTTCGACCATAGCATTTGGCAGTTCATGAGCAAGAGAGCGGCGGCATCGCAAACAGGGGAGTGTCATGGCCATGGGGCCTAACACGGCGTTGCAGGGGACGCTCCGCCTATCGGCGGCGCGCCCCTGAACTTGAACGTTAGACGATGAAATGCAGGAGGTTTTATGATCAGACAAAGTAAAATGTTTATGCTGATAGCGTTCGTTTGCATCGTGCATGTATCCCTTGCGTATAGCGCTCAAAGTGACATAAATACTATACTTATGCGCTCTACATTTAAAATAGCCGGAAGCGAAAAGCTCGGTACAGCCTTCATAATTGGGAAGCCGGTTCCTGGCGATACCCAGAAATTGTATTATATTCTGGTAACTGCCGCTCATGTATTGAGGGATATAAAGGAAAACCAAGCAGTTCTTTGCCTGAGAAAGAAACAAGGGAACGAATTTATCAAAGTACCATTTCCGCTAATAATTCGCAAAGAAGGTGTACCTATCTGGAAAGAACATCCAAAAGCAGATGTAGCTGTGATGTATGTGAACCTGCCTAACGATGTCGATGTACAACTATTACCTATGTCTCTATTAGTATCTGATAAACAACTTGAAGAATATGAAATACATCCCGGTGATTCGCTGTCTTGTCTGGGTTATCCGTTTGGAGCAGAAGCAAATGAAGCTGGCTTCCCAATTCTACGTAGTGGTCAAATAGCAAGCTATCCATTAACGCCGACTGCGAAAGTTAAGACGTTTCTATATGACTTTCGTGTATTCGGTGGAAATAGTGGAGGACCTGTATATTTCATCGATAGAAATAGGTCATATGGCGGGAATGTGTCTCTTGGCACCACAATACAATTTTTCGCTGGCTTAGTTAGCGAAGAACAATTTTTAGAGGAAGAGATTCGCTCACTCAGTGAAACACGGAGAGCTAAACATCCGCTGTCACTTGCGGTGGTAGTTCACGCTTCGCTTATTAAGGAAACAATTGATCTGCTTCCACCAAAATCAGAATAATGAAATCTAACAAGTCGCCAAGCAAATATGCACAGCCTGTCGGCCAGGTAAAACGAAAAGAAACCGAGACGCTGATTCTAACGAGGCGCGTCCACATCGACTCGCCAAAAAGCGGCGAGTGACGCGCGCGTTATCTTGCTGCCCGCGCAATGCTTTGGGTGTTCAGTCATGTAAGCGGGTCGAAATGATCCACGAACAAAATCGTAGGGTACAATAAGAAATATACCCCTTGCGGAGGTCCCTACCTATGCACGAACGTATCCTTTACAAAATGCGAGTTAAAGTGCGTTCGCGGCAGTACGTCATGACTTTGCATGCCGAAGAAGAAATGGAAGACGATGAATTGTCCATTTTTGACATTGAAAGTTGTATACTGACAGGCGAAATCGTCGAAAGGCAGAAAGATAGTCAAACAGGCGAATGGAAATATCTGGTCAAAGGTCATGCTTTATTGGGAAATCTAATTGTAACGGTGGGGAAGTTGGGGCCTACAGATAAGCTGGTATTGATCACCGTATACAGAGCATAAGAAATTATGGACACGAAACTGGTTTGTGATAATTGCGGGAAAGTAGGGGCGCAAATTCGCCATATCAGTAGGAGTTATGGCAAAGGGGAAAGCCTGCTGGTCATTGAAAATATTCCAATGGTTACTTGTCCGCATTGTGGGGAGAGTTATCTTACGGCGGATACATTGCAAGAGATCGAGCGTATCAAGCTTCACCGGAACAACTTTGCAGTAAAGCGAAGTGTGCCTGTGGCTACATATTCGGTAGTCAATGGTGGATAGTATTCGCCAAGGTAAAGGGTAGCGGATGAACTTTATGAGCAAAGAACCAGCTAACAACCAAATGCACTTGACTGGGGAGATTCTCCGGTAAAAAGAGAGTTCCGCAAGTCCCAAAGTTGGTTTTTGATCTCAAAGGTGATATCGTCCCGCCCCCGGCAAGTGATTTGGGAAGTTAGTACCTTACAGATTCAGAACATCAATAAAAAACAAGTTGTTATGCTGACATTTTTAGCAATTCCTCTGTAGAAGCGGCTATCAGGGCATTCAATGGCGTGGTGAGTTTTCGGCCTTTGTCTGTCAGGGAATACTTTCGCTGGTTCGGCAGTTTTCTCATCAACCCATGGTCGCGAAGCAAACGTTAGTGGCGGCTGATGCGAGATGATAATTGCTTTCCCGTCATTCCTTTTCGCATGGGCAAAAGTCTTTTAGGCTCAGACTCCTTCTCCCCTTCTGAATGACGATAAATACGATATTTTGTGGGGTCATTCATGGTCATTTCAAAACGCAGGACGTTCTGCTCGTTATAAAGTTTAACGCTATTATTATTAACCCAATGGCAAATACGCATTCCATCGTGCCACAAATTGACACGGGTAATAAGTTCAGGGTTAGACAACGGATGGGGTTGGCCGCTTGCAGTTACCGGACGTCCCCTATATCTCAATACACGGTCACTGGTTCCGGTTATCAAAGCATGACGAAGAGACGAAGAAAGGATTTAGCTCCGTAGGAGCGACCTGTTTGTTTTTTTGCCAAGCGCAAACACCTGGCTTACCGGCATTTGAGCGGGTGCTTGCAGAAATCGCCTGACCAGTTGTTCCTGCTGCAAGAAATATTTCCTGCGGTTAGGGTGGCTTGCCCAGTGACGCCATTGCCGCCGGGCAATTCATGCCGGGACCGGTCTCAAACGCCGCTTGGGTTTGTATTGATAACTTCCTTTATTTGAACGGAGTCATCCATGGCCTGTATCTTCTGGACAATCTTCTTGTCAATGAGCAACCGGAACGTTGCCTGTTCTTCTACGTATTGCTCGCTCATGATGTTCGCGTGTCCGTGAAGGTATGCAATTAATTTGCCGTTGCCGGCGCTACAGGATAGATCTACGTACATAAAGTTTCTTTCGATGGTTTCTAAAATCCTGCGTCTCAGTTCTGTTATGCCCTGATGCGTCTTTGCGGAAATCATGACACTGTCTTTGTAGTTACTCTGAAGCAAGGGAATGACCGACACGTCTTTCAAGACGTCGATTTTGTTAAACACAATAATCGTCGGTTTATTATCGCACCCAAGTTCCTTCAACACGGACTCCACCGCCGCTATCTGCTTGTGGGTTACTGGTGAACTAACGTCAACGACGTGGAGCAGTAAGTCAGCGTGGCGCGCCTCTTCGAGGGTTGCTTTGAAGGAGGAAACCAGGTGGTGCGGCAGTTTTTGAATAAAACCCACCGTGTCGCTAATCAGCACTTTTTGTCCGTTTTCCAGTTTGCAGACGCCGGTTTTGGTGTCAAGAGTAGCGAATAACTTGTCTTGCACGAAGGTGCCGACGTCCGTCAGGGCATTCATTAACGTGGATTTTCCCGCATTGGTGTATCCGACAATGGACACGGTGAAAAATTCCTTTCGGGACTCTACCAGCCGTTCCTGCCTTTTTTCAATTTCATGCAATTTCTTGCGTAAATAGTGAATCTTTCTCGATACGATGCGCTTGTCCACTTCCAATTGCTTCTCGCCCGGACCCCGCGTCCCGATGCCACCTTCAATCCTGGAGAGGTGCGTCCACATCCGTTTTAATCTGGGCTTTGTATATTCCAATTGGGCAAGTTCCACCTGGAGTTTGGCCTGAAACGTCGCTGCCCGGGTGGCGAAGATGTCAAGGATCAGCTCGCTCCGGTCGATGACCTTCTTGCCGATAACCTTTTCCAGGTTTTTGACCTGGGAAGGGCTGAGGTCGTCGTCGCAGATCAGCACGTCAGCGTCTAATTCGACGGCTGCATTCGCCAATTCCGAGGCCTTCCCTTTTCCGATATAGTAGACGGGGTCGATTTCGGCCCTATTCTGCGCCACTTTCTGTACGACTTTAGCGCCCGCGGTTTCTGCCAGACGGCAAAGCTCGCTCAGCGGTTCTTCCTCGTCACTACGGTCTCTGCCCAACATTACCCGGAAAAGGATGGCGCGTTCTGCCCTTACGGTAAATGAGGTGTCTTTTAGTTTCACTCAAAAGCACCTAAAAGGCTACAGGGGCCGCGCTTTTTTTGCGGCTGTTTTTGAGGTCTTGCTCGTAGTATTTCATCACACCCTTCAGCGAGCATAGGCTGCCGCACATTGTGCAGGTATCTTCGTCCATCGGGGGGCGGCTGTTACGGATTTCCTGAGCGCGCTCTTTGGTAATGGCCGTCTCGTACTGCGTTTTCCAGTCCAGGTCTCTTCTTGCAATGCCCATCTTGAGGTCCAGGTTCTTTACCTTGTCTTTGAGTTTTACCATGTCGCCCACGTGGGCGGCTATACGGGCGGCCATCACGCCTTCCCGCACGTCATCAGGTCCCGGCAATGCAAGGTGCTCAGGCGGTGTTACGTAGCAGATAAAATCAGCGCCATAAGAGGACGACAGCGCCGCGCCGATAGCCGATGAAATATGGTCATAGCCCGGCGCAACGTCAGTGGTGATCGGACCCAGCATGTAAAAGGGGGCGTTGTTGCTGAGGCGTTTTTGTATCAGCACGTTGGCCTCGATTTCGTCTATCGGGATATGCCCCGGCCCTTCTACGATAATCTGCACACCCTTGCTTTGGGCGTATTCGGCGATTTCCGAGTTTATAATAAGTTCTTGTATCTGGGCGCGGTCCGTGCTGTCGTGGACGGCGCCGGCCCTGAGGCCGTTTCCGAGGCTAAGGATGACGTCGTGCTTTTTCATAATGCCTATAAGACGGTCGATCTGTTCGTAGAGCGGATTCTCTTTCTTGTTATGATTCATCCACGCCGTCAGAAACGAGCCGCCACGGCTGACGAGGCCGCCGTAGCGATACCCTTGTTTCCGCAGGCGTTCGAGCGTTATGAGATTAATACCGCAGTGAATCGCCATAAAACCGATGCCTTCTTCCGCCTGTTGTTCTATGACGTCGAAGAGAAAATCGGCCTCCATGTGAACGACGGAACCCTTCTTCTTGTTCGTTTCAATGGCAGCCTGATAGAGCGGCACGGTTCCCACCGTTAGAGAAATAGCATCAAGCACGCGCCTTCTGATCGCTGGTAAATCCCCCCCCGTGGAAAGTTCCATAAGCGTGTCCGCGCCGTATTTCTCGGCAATTTTGGCCTTTTTCACTTCCATATCAACGTCAACGATATCGGGAGAGGTGCCTATGCTGGCATTCACCTTTGTCTTGAGTCCCTTGCCGATGCCGACCACGCGCGCCTTTCTGTTGGGGTTGCCGTAGATAACGATCTGTCCTTTGGCAATGCCTTCCCGAATAAATTCCGGGGTAACGTCGTCATAGACAGCCGCCTCTTTCATGGCGTCCGATATAATGCCCTCACGCGCAATCTCTAACTGAGTTTTCATGTATTATTGCTCCATATTAATGAATATCGCTTATACTATAATCACAACAAACGCGAGCAACTGCATCCGCGCTTGCCGCATCCGACCCTCTTGCTTACAGCGGGAGAGGAAAATCAAATAACAAACCTACATTATAATATTTTTGCCCGTTTTATCACTAAAAATATTTGTCAACAGCTCCCTGTCGACGTTTTGCATATCAAATCCCCTAAGAAAGGGAATGGCGCCCAGGATAGGAATGCCCGTAAATCGTGCTATTTCGTCCCTGTTTGTTCTTTTGACGGTCTCGTCGCACCCGTCGCTGGATTCATTGATAATAATTCCCGCGACCTTCAACTTGCGCTCCAGCGCAGATGCTATCGTTAGCAGGGTGTGGTTTATGGTACCGAGGGCAGGGCGGCAGACCACAATTAACGGCAACCCCATGTCGCCAGCCAGGTCTGCAACAAAGTAGCGGTCGCCAAGGGGAACGAGTAAACCTCCGATACCCTCGACGACGAGAAAGTTGTGCCTTTTGCGTAAAACGGCGTATGCCGCCTGTATTTTATTCAGGTCTATCGTTGTGTTGTTTAATCGCGCCGCAACAGTGGGGGCAAGCGGTTGCTCAAACCGAACCGGATTGATAATCTCGTAATCATCCGCTGTTCCTGCCACGTTTTTCAGGAAAACGGCATCTTCTGAAACCAGCACGCCATCTATACGGTTACACCCCGTAGCGACCGGCTTCATGACGCCGACGTCCCTGCCGTTCTTCCCGCAAAGGGCAGCTAATCCGCCTGCAACAAGGGTTTTTCCCACCCCCGTATCCGTGCCGGTAATAAAATATCCTTTTCCCACACACCCTTTTTCCTTCATGTGGCAATGATATTCCTTTCAAAAGTTACCATTCAAGGGTAAGCGGAAATCCTGCACGTTGAGGCTGACTGGTAATAGCTACGGCAATAACAGTTCCCGAACGTTCATTAAAAATTTCGTGACTCAAAATCAAAACAGGCCGTAAGCCCGCCTGCTCATGACCCCGCGCGGGGTTTAAATCTGGAAACAATCGTTTTAGATACCCGGAAGTCAACCGCTCGACTGCATTTATATCTCTCAAATCACCATCGGTAATGGTATGTTCCCGAAAATAGTTTGAAAATTCGCCTCTTTTTCTTAACTCATGTAAAGCGGAGGAAAAATAGTCGGCTTTTAATGCTACACCGTTACCAATCATCTGTTTTTCAATACGTGGTATTTCCCATTTGGGATTCTTTTTCAGTGTAAAGCATTTCTTTGTCCCTTATTCTAAAAGCAATTAATACTTATTATCGGGTGAGGCTTTTTATTGTGATTTTTTACCTTTTATTTGATTCATAATCATAGTGAGTTCTTAATCCCTTCAGCCTCAAGAAATTTCCAGAGACCTTCAAGTGCCTTTTCTTTATTCCTGTAAAATGCACTGCCACTTATACGCCAGAATTTCCAACCTGCACGGCGTAATTGTGCTTCACGTCGTTGGTCATATTCCCATTTCTCAATACCATGCCAGAGATCTCCGTCACATTCTACCGCAACACGGGTTTTCTCTCCTTGTATAACGAGGTCTATCCTGTAGTTGAAATCACTTGGAAAGGGACGATACTGAGGTATTACCTTAAATCTTTTCTTAATAATTCTTTCTCCTACTTCAATCTCAAACTCACTTTCAGCCTTTTGTTTTAGAAGTTCAATACCTGCTTTCATTTCAGCAATTGGAGGGTTTAGATACCAACTGAAAAGTTTGTATCTCATGCATTCTGGATTTTTAATGTCTTCTAATCTTACAGAATGAAATAAAAATACCTGATCCCTGGCGCGGCTTGTCGCAACATTAAACCTTTGTCGATCAGATTCTTTAACTAATGCTGCAAACGGGGCGTTTGAAGCTATCACTAAAGAAATGAACATAATATCCCTTTCATCACCTTGAAAGGCATAAGCATCACCGCATATAATCCGTCGCTCTTCCCTCTCGGTTTCGTCAATTCTCTGGGCAATTAACCCAGAAATATATTTTGCCTGTTTCTCACCAAGTAGGGAAATAACTCCCATAGTACGTTTACGGTTGTTTTTGCCACCACTTGCATATTTTTCATTTTGACAACATTTAACCAGCATTTCAACCAATGTTTCAGCTTCTGGTTCATTGATATCATTATCATTTTTAAAACCATTTTTGACAAAAATTGTTTTAATTGATGGTTCGAGCCTCTCCTGTGGATTTGGTTGGCGTAAGGGCTCAAGCCTGCCACCGTAGCTCGGACATAAATGGTTATTAAATTCAATAATTTCAGGAACACAGCGGAAATGTTCTGTCAGGAGTGTCCCGTTCATGCGAAGACTACTCTGCGTAATATTATAAAGGCTATTTTTTAGTGTAAATGTTATTTCAGCAAATGGAATATCAGAAAGAAACTGTTTCATTAACTCGAATACCTTTTCTTCCTCTATTCCAACGGATGAAGGGCTAATTTGTTCCGGGTCTCCAACGACTAAAACCTTTTTCCCTCTGAAAAGTACCGGTAAAGCACGCAGGTCACACTGGCTTGCCTCATCAACTATAATGACATCAAAAATATTAGATCCTGCCTGAAATGATTGCACAACACGATGAAGTGGCATAATCCACACAGGCACTGCACCGACGGCATCAACCATAGCTTTTGCTGCAGCCGATAACCAACGTTCCTTATATTTACCGCCTGTTTTTCCATATCTTCTCACTGCATCAGCCCATGCTGTCAGTGCCCTGTAATGATGGTCTTTTACGTTAATTAACTGTCTTTTCCATGTTAGCGTTGCAACCAATTCAGTAATAAGTTCATGTTCTTTTCTTCTTGCACGTTCCAGACGATCTTGAAGAACATCAACACCTTCGCGATTATGGAGGTAGCACAGCCATGAGTCAAGGCGCTGCCATCGCCATGCAATTGCCCAGTCTTTTGGCAAGGCTTGTGTTCCGATTTTCAGCGCTTCCCTTTCAATCTTATTAAGCCAATGAGGTGCAGCCACTTTAAGTTTGTTCGCCAAAAACTCAAGCCTTTGAACTTCATCCTTCAATTGAAATAACCGTAATATTTCATTATAAAGTTGTTCATAGCTGTCAACTGAGCGCTCTTTAACAGTATCAGCAACTTGTTTCCATATACCATGCGCGTCCTTTTTCTGGAATTCGGAAATAAGGGAATTATAGTAGTCATCGAGTTGCTGATCTATTTTGTATTTCTCAATTATTGCAGACTGTCCATGTAAAATCTTAAGGCATTTCTTGATATCAGATTCCCTGTGAAAACTTTGATCAGGACAGCCGAGAGGTAAAATTGCCTTTTTAATTTTCTCAAAATAGTTATCTTTCCATTCTATTACATAACGGAATCGCTTAATAAAATCATCTATATGAGCAAGGGGCATTGAGGACTCAATATCTATATCAGGTCCGTCTATAATTGTTGTAATAGTCAGATTCCACGTAACACGAATTTTCTTGAGAAGTCTTACATAAGAAAGATAAGATTGTGCCACGGCAATTCTTTCTTCTGTTACAAGATAGTGGTCGTCAACTTTTGTTATATCAAAAATTAATTTGGCCGATTTTGATAATCCCATTCTTGCCATCCAATTTGCCGGATTTCTTCCCTTTTTAATAACTTTTCTTAATTCTTCAAATGATGCGTCAATATCCAATTCGGGTGGTAATGATTTCATACTAAAAGTTATTTCGCATCCGTGCATTGATTTATAGGCATTCCAGGCTGCATCCCTGTAAGATACACATTTATTCAAGGAGTCCCGCCAAAAAGCATCCTGATTCTCTTCTGCTGCTGTCAAATCAAGGATTTTGATCTGCCATGCATCAGTGAGTGTTTGTAAATCAGATAATGCTTTTTCGAGAATTTCTATTGCATTGTTAATATCGTTTGGTTGCGCCTGACTGAGATGACATCCCCATTCCAGACGTGAACTTTCTGTTTCAGCCGACAATGAAACAAGTGATTTCTGCTCATTAACCTTTTGAGAATAAATTTCCGGAGATAACAGTTTTTCTGGTATCGGGAGATATTGAAGGCACGATTTCCTGTCCGCTGGTGAAATATTATGTATGAGGTTGCATAATTCCAGTAATTCGGTCTGAGTTAACGGTGGTTCTGTATCATAAGAAATCTTATCGGGAAACCAAGAATGTTCAGCTTCATTTTCAGAACATTCTTTGGCAGCATTGTGGGCACTAATATCTTTTCCATTAATAGGAATGGTTTCGGAATCTATCTTTGCCCAATCTTTAATTTGATTATGAAGTTTCGATTTCTCTTCTCGTATAGTTCTCAGTTCTTTTCTTAGATTTTGGATTTTTTGCTCAACTATCAAACTATTTCTTTCGCTAAGACGTTTGCCAATAGAATCAACGGCTTCGTTTAGTTGTTTCTTCGAATTGGTGTCATTACCCAGTTGACTTACACAGAGGCTTCTGATTGATTCAGGAATATAATCACGCAATACCCTCAATGCGTTTTCTGTTTGGCTTGTAACAAGCACTCTCTTGCCACATGCAAGGAGAGAGCTTACTATATTTGCTATTGTATGACTTTTACCCGTACCAGGTGGTCCTTGTATAAGCACACCAAAATGTTTTTTTAATTTATCTGCAATTTCTTTTTGTTGATCGTTGTACTCAAGTGGAAGCAAATTTTCCCCTTCATCTTCATCATTCTTGTCGGAATCGGCATAATCTTCCGGATTTGGTAATTCATGACTCCGTGGGTCTGCAACAAGGGCGCGTACGAAAGGTGGAATTTCAGCGCCATGATAAATGGATTCGGCTATCTTTTTCGCATCGTCTATCCATAAACGAAGCGTTCTTTTGCGTACAAATATTGCTGGTGAATTATAAATAGCAGGGGAAGAATTTGTGGCTGGCTGTACAATATGTTTATCAGTGTAAAGATTTGTTTTTTCTAAAGCTTCTTTACAAAGATAGCCTGTAATTGTAGACGCCGATCCACGCATCTGATTATGATTCCACACTTCCGGCGGTAGTTCAGAATTGTTTACGATTCTGCCATACTTTAGCAATTCATCTTTGAGCGGATAATCGAGATTAAGCAGACAGTCTAAGTCTAATTTGGTTGGAATTGTTTGGCTCGGTGACAGCGTTATAGTACGCCGTTTAGAAACAAAATCGAGATTTATAGGCGTAAGCATAAGTGGATGATAGACAACATTTCCCGGGCTGTGCTCCCATGAAAGAAATAGATGCCCCCAAACAATTTCTATTCGGTCACCCTCCACGTCAAGTCTTTGACGTAAAGAAAATAGCTCGTCGTAAAGAACATTCGCTTTATATAATGGAAGCACCCTTTCAGACCATGATTTCCATTGCCCCTCTACATATTCCGTAAAAGCAGATGGACGAGTTATATCATCTTCAAACTTTTCTTCAATTTCACGTTTAGGCATAAAAACAGGAGACATATCCTTAGAGCGAGTTTCATCAATCCATCCAATCAGAATTTTGGGGATTTCCGGTGGTTTACTGTTGGACTCCTTTGCCTTTTCCCATAATTTAACGTAGTTTTTAAATACAGCTAATCGTTGTTTGTCGTCTTCAAAATTCACGGCTCTTAGAGTCGAAGATTTTGGTGTGGGTGTTGTTGTAGGATTTAAAGAAAGGTAAATCCACTCTTCTAAAATAAAAGGTAATTCAGGAGGGTCATCATAGTTACGTTTGATTACAGAAAGCCAAATATCTTCTTCTGCTGTCTCATTCTGATCGTTTTGGTTTGCACTGTTGCTTCCTGAATTGAATTCCTTAATTTTACATTGGGAAGATGGGGTGATATCCGCTTGCCACCAGAGTTCAGCACCATATTCTGTCACATCACGGTCAACCGGAAGATCAATGGAGTAAACATGGCTTATATATTCAAATAAACAACGTGCTTTATCTTTTAAAGACATAAATTTCCCAAGTGATGCACTTATCTTTTATGAGAAGTAAAAAACCTTATAAGAAGAATTTTAAAAACAAGGACTGGTTTATCACTTAATATATTATCGTGAAGTTTATATCGAAAGCCATTCCCAAAAAGGAATTTTCTGACAATGATTTCCGGTTTCGTGTCCTTGCTCCTGATCATTGACATATTATAACTTCTGGTTTTCTTGTTGTGAACATCTGCCATGGAGCTTTCCCGAATAATCAGATATTTTTATTCCTTGTTTCTTTGGCAATTTTTAAAGCACCATCATAGATAATTTTGTAGATTCTAAAGTTAGGGGTGATTTTCACCTTCATTAATCTTGTTCATATCTCACCTCTTTTTCAAAACCGCCTTTGCTTTTTTCATCATTTCTTCATCGAAACTTACCAATTCTGTGCCATACTCTTTTGCTACTTGAACCACCAATGCATCCATCCCTCTTAAACCTGTTTTTGCTGCAATCTCTGCCGCCTCTGTAGCAGATTTGTCATCTATAATAACAAAAGTAACATTTTCAGCATCAATAAGTTCTTCCTTAACTTCTTTAGCAAGAGATACCAAGCCAGTTCTTCTTCTGATTGCTGCCACAACTTCAACCAAAATAGAAAAGGGATTGATTACAAACCCTTTGCCTTTTAGCACATCTTCCCATATTGCCAAAGCTTCTTTATGGCGTTGCTCATTTTTTAAAAGTGACGAAATGATAACCGAACTGTCAATGGTAAGTTTCTTCACCAGGATTTCTCCCGTTGCATATTTATTTCTTCTACTGCAGAGATTTTATCCCACTTTGATGATATTTCTTCTCCCAACAGCTTCCATTTATTTAATTTGTGCTTTGCACCGTGTTTCTTTTTAATTTCCAAAAGGATCAATTCTTTTTTAATTTCCTTTATTTCATTGATTAAATTGGATAGTTTATTTTCTAATAGGATAGACATAAAAACATTCCTTAATTTTAAGTACAAAGAAAAATAATAGGGGACGTATTTAAGACAACCTTCAAATCCAGTCGTTCCTTTCCAATCTTACATTACTTTCCACTAAGTATGAAAATTCAAAATCGAGCATTTCCATAATTGCTCTTAGCAAACCTGTTTTTAAATCTTTATTCCCATGTACAGGAACGCTTATTCTTTCTTTCCTCCCGGTTTTCATAAACACATGGTGACTTCCGCGTATGGTTTTTAATTGCCAGCCCTTTTTCTCTAAAATCTTGCACAAATGCTTGCCTGAAATACTTTTCATACTGCAATTTCCAACACCTTATCTTCGGGCGTTAATTTAATACCTTCTATTTCCACTGATAAGCACGCTTCAATTGCTTCATAAACATTTTGCAACAATTCTTCCCAAGTATCTCCCTGTGTAAAACAGCCAGAGATAGCGGGTACTTCTGCCCAATAGCCACCTTCTTCCGCCTTGTGAACTACAATCTTGATTTTCATAATATTCCTCCAATAGGTAAAGTTCGAGTTTTCGATATTCAAAAATCCTTGAGGGTGTGTCTTGCCTTTTTTTGCAACTATGGATAATATTTCAGACGGAATATCAATTGTTATTTTCTAAAGTTAGGGGCATAATAAATATGGATAGTTTGTATTATACTATTTTCCAATTGTCTTTCACTTTGAATTTTCCCTGAAATGTCTCCCCTGGTAAGGACTTTACACCATGTAAGGCTATGGGGGCGTTTCTTGATGATATGCGTGGCGTGGCAATTACCATGGAATCAACGTATTTTATCAACCGTTATTCTACCCAGCAATCTATCCCGCTTTCCACGATTATTGCCCTGTAGCGTTCCAACTCCGGTTGGTCAACGGATAGATTCCTCGCCATGAGATACTCGCGTCCCAGGGCGTCGTATTTAAACTCGCCAAAAGGATGATACGGGAGCAACCGTATTTTCACGATGTTTAATTTTTTGCAAAGTTTCGCTATACCGCCAATCATCCCCTCTGACGTATTGACGCCCGGTATTACCGGGATGGTAACAATGATCCTGGATGGATCAAGCCCCGCCAGACGCGTGAGATTCTCCAGTATCCGGCCATTCCCACAACCGGTAACACGCTGATGAAGTCCGGCGTCCGGGCATTTCATGTCGAAATAAATAAAATCAAATTTCGCAATAAACGTTTCTACCCTGCCCCAATCAAACAGACCACTCGTTTCAACCCCAACGGATAAGCCGGTCTTTTCACACAGGGCAAGAAATGTCTCAACAAACTCTGGCTGGGCGAGCGGTTCTCCCCCTGACAGGGTTACACCTCCACCCGAATTGCGATAAAATAACGTATAGGCGCTGATCTTTTCATAAAGTGATTCCGCATCCCAGTACGTGCCGACGATTTTAACAGCCTTTTCAGGACACGCCTTCTCACAGGTCATTTCCGCGCAGGTTTGACATATCGCGCGTTGAAATACCGGATAACCTTCGGCATCAAGGGAAACGGCATTATGGCGACACCGTGAAAGGCATTTGTGATGCCTCTGGCACAAGATCCGGCTGTGCATTAATTCCGGATGCGGTGACTGCCCCTCAGGGTTGGCGCACCACCTGCACTTCAGCGGGCATCCCTTCAGGAATACCGTTGTCCGGATACCCATGCCATCCTGCACTGAGTACTCCTGGATGTTAAAGATTAATCCCAATGGTTTATCAGACCGCTTCTGTATTTGCATCGGTATCCTTTATACCTGAGATATTCATAAAATGTGAATTTTAAATTAGGCCGCCTACGGCGACGGCTTTTCTTGTAACGCCGACGTTTGTCCGTGTTGAATTCGCACAACGTTATTGGTAAATCACAAATTGTGTGCCGCTTAAGTATGGAAACCATACTCCGTCCTGGCAATGATCTGATCCTGGATAGACTTGCTGAGTTCCACAAAAAACGCGCTGAACCCGGCTACCCGGACGATCAACTCCCGGTAATTCTGCGGATGCCTTTGGGCGTCCCTGAGCATGGCGCTATCCACCACGTTGAATTGAAGCTGGAACCCGGGGTGGTCGAAGTACGTCTTGATCAGCGCCAGGAGCTTCTTTGAACCCTGGATGCCCTTTAATGCGGAGGGATGGAACTTCATATTGTGCAATCCGCCGCGGATCATGGTGTGGTCTATTTTGCTTGCAGACAGTAACGCGGAAAGGGGGCCGTTCATATCGGTGCCCGGATATGGCGACGTTACCCCATCGCACAGGGGTTCGCCTGCATACCGTCCATCCGGCGTTGCCCCGCACACCTTTCCAAAAGGGGTATGCGTGCTGATTGCCAGCATGGACGGGTCATACGGCCTTCCCAGATAGTTCGTCCCTTCGCTCACATAGTCGCTGTAGACGCGAAAGAGATTCCCGTAAATATCGTCCACATAATCGTCGTTATTTCCCCACTTGGGGGCGTCTAGCGCTTTTCCGCGCAGTTCTTCATATCCCTGCCAGTTATTTTCACAAGCGGCGCGTAATTCCGGCAGGGCGCAAACCTTATCATCGTCAACCAGTTTCTTTACGGCGGCAAGGGCGTTGACGACGTTGACCATCCCGCTGCTGAGCGTCGTCGGCGTGCCATTGCAGACCGCACCGCCATCATCAAGGGAAAGGCCACGCTCTACACAATCCCTGACCAGCGCCGATGAATAAATCAGGTTACACGTCTGGCGATGGGCGGCCATCACGTAGTTCCAGTAACGCTGCCAGTTGTGGATGGCATTGCGCAAATGAAACTTATATGCGTCAAGCAACCCGGTATAATCTAGCGGTATCTGCGTCCGGTCAAACTGGATTCCGGTGCGTGGGTCAACACCGCCGTTCATGGCCAGTTCAAACACCTTTGCATGATTAATAAACCCGGCCTGGACGATGCCATAACTCATCCCTTCCAGCGTTGGCTCCGTACACCCGCCCATTGCGGCATAGGTGCGAATAACGGGGAGCGGCAGTCCGCTCCTCTGAAGTTCGTGCTGGAGATACACCTTCAGGTTAAACCATGCGGGAAATCCGCACCCCGTTTTCACGCACTCGACGGCCTTTAAGAGAAATGCATCACTGAGCGCGTCGTCATACCAGATGGAAAGGGTCGGTTGGGTGGTCTGGCAATGAATGGCGGATTGAAGGATCAGCATTGACAGTTCATTGTCTCCCCGCCGGCCATTTTCGTCCGTCCCGCCCAGGATCATATTCTGATAAAGATTTCCGGAACCGAGACCCTCCCAGGAAAACGAGGCAACGTACTCAATCTCCGTCATCTTCACCCGGAGCGCTTCGAGCAGCTCAAGCGCATCTTCGTTGGTGATCTTGCCTGCAACAAGGTCCCTTTGATAATACGGATACATGTACCGGTCAAAACGTCCCGGGCTGTATCCGAGGTGCGAGCCTTCGATATGGCCGGCCAGGTAGATAAACCAGAATGACTGCATGGCCTCCCGAAAATCACGTGGGGGATGGGCCGGCACATGCCCGCACCGGTCTGCAATCATAAGGAGTTCCTTCCTTCGCCCGGTGTCTATTTCGCTTTCGGCCGTCTCTCTGGCCTTCCTCGCATAATTATGCGCCCATCTGATGGTGGCCTCAAGCGTCCTGATAGCGGCCTGCCAGAAATATATCTTTTCTGCCGAACGATAATCGGTAACGACTGCCTCCCTTATCTTCTTCCGTATCCTCTCAATAATATTGTTGAACCCCTCCGAAAGCGCGGTCTCGAAATCAAGGACGTATCTGCCTTCAGGGGCAGGATCATGGGGGGCGGTATAGAGGACGGCCTTCCAGCCATTCTCAATATAACCGGCCTTCCCGTAAGCCGCCTTCCACAACCGGTCGCCGACGTCCTGCATACACTTCCCCTGCCAGTATTCAGCGCATTCCCTGAGCCAAAGCTTGTCCTCTTTTGAAAGAAGAAATTTTTGTGAAAAGAACTCATAATCGCCGCCGGCAGCCAGACGCCTGGCCTGTTCTATCCCGCCGCCGGTACCCAGGTCTGTTACCCTGTCCTGCGCCTCATGGTCTTCTTTTCGAAATTCTCTCAGGATATATTGGCACGCATAGTTGCAATACGGGATGGCGCCGCGCACGTATCTTGTCTTACTCCCGACAAAAGGTTCTGCATCACGGATAACGGGGGTAACGTTCTCCAGGGCATACGAGTGACACTCCGCCCTTCGCTCCAGGACATGGAGTCCATCCGTCCTCTTATGCGCTTCTGTATAGAATTTGATATATTCCGCATCAATCATCAACGGCTCGGAGAGGTAGCGGTCACGCATCGTCTTGATACGAACGGTTGATGGCGAACCGGCGATTTCCCGCGATACATAGTGTTGGGTATTGTGGGGACTATTCATTGTTATTGTGCCCTTTGTAGTAGTTACTATCAGGATGGACGGATAGATAGTCTTTCAATCTTGTAATAAGTTGTGGAATAATTTCCGGATGGTTTCTTACTTGAAGGGCAACAATGCCTTTATAGCTTGCTGGGGGGGGATAAGTTATTATATCTGAAAAATCTCAGTTGTTTCAAACTGATACTTCAAATTCAGATAGGTCACGAGCATAAACCAGGCATGCGGATATCTGTTCCCTTGTAAGATCCGGAAACTCCTTAATTATCTCCTCGATTATTCTTCCGGCAGCCAAATATCCAAGAATGAGACTGATCGGAATTCTTGTCCCTTTTATTCGTGGCTTACCGCGGAGAGCGTCCGGCGTGCTTACGATATGGTTTTTCCAATCTGCCTGCATTTTATACTCCTTTAGAAGGATAATGGGGAATTGCCTTTCACCTTTGATTTGATGGTCCGCATAGAATCTCTCAGAAATCGAGTGGATTTTTTACCTCTTTATTCACATGCGTTTCATGGAGATGATACCTCCTGTTTTCTTGTTATCACTCAATTTGTAATGTTAACAAGTTAGAATTATAGACCTAAGAATATTATATGTCAATATTTATGTTAATTTCCCCTTGACTTACGCTGTACTATTTGTCAAAGTGAAGAAAACTTGTTAATAATATAGTTAGGCAGCCAGCCCAACAAACTGTTGAATACTACGAAAGGTTGATGTTGGGTTTCAGTTACATTCAACCCAACCTACTCGATTGAGAGAATAAAATGACGGACACAATCCGCGGTCCAGTAACAGCAGGGAATTCGAGAGACACCATACTGAATTCGTGACCCCCAAATTTCCGGTGCAATTAGTCAGTTGTTTTCTGATATAATATCCACAAATAGTTAAAGGACGGAAGTAATGGAATTTGAGTGGGATCCAAAAAAGTCTGCTGCAAATGAACGGAAGCATAACGTTACGTTTCAGGAAGCAGGGACGGTTTTTGGAGACCCTTTAGCTATGTCCTTTGCGGACCCCGATCATTCCAAGAATGAAGAGCGATACCTTACTTTTGGGCTGTCAAAACAAAACCGTCTGCTCGTTGTTTCACATACTGACCGCGGAGAAAAGACAAGGGTTATAAGTGCGCGTCTTATGGACCGCAAGGAAAGGAGAATCTATGAAGAAGGCTAAATCTGAAGAGTTGCGCCCGGTGTATAACCGTGAAGACCTTGGGCCAGGTATCCGTGGCAAGTATTTTGAATCTTACCAAAAGGGTACCAATTTGGTGCTTCTCAGTCCCGATGTGGCTAAGGCATTCCCGACTGAAGAATCAGTGAATGAGGCCCTTCGCTCTCTGATTAATCTTGCACAGAAGAGCATAGGCCTAACAAAGCGCTCAACCGGACGTGCAAAAAAACTGCACGCTGGTTAGCGCTGTCGTTAGGCTTGACAAAAAAAAGAAAGGAAAAATTAATGATAAAGATTTGACTCCATTGATCATTGATTATTCGCATTTAAGTAACGGTTTGCATCTGCTGTAAAAGCTGGATAAAAGCCCCCGGAGGTATTTAATTCAGGCATTCCACACCTCGCTTTTTCAATGGTTTTCCCATTTTATGCAATGGCAATTTTCCCCCGGATTTTTTTGATAAAACCCTCTTTTTGAAGTTGCAGCAGGTTTTTTTTCAGGATCGCCGTGTCTAGCTCAAGTTGGCGGGCGATTTCTCGCCCGGTGACGTGCGGTTGGTGGGTAAGCGCCCTTAAAATCATCCCCCGTATTTGCCTGTTTGAACCTTCAAAGGGAGACTGTTTTTGGTAATGAGCGCTTCTTCTGTTCGGGTTTTCCAGGCTTTTCTTGAGCATTACGCCATAGTCCATGACTCCGTAATACCATTCCCGCGGGTTTGAAACGTCAAGGGTTGTTTCTACCAGAGGAAGGATTTCATCGTCACGGACATGGTCCCTGTCACCGAAAAAACAATGGATATAAACCCGCCGTATGTTTGTTTCGATAAAAACCGCAGGGGTAAGAAACGCAAAGGCGGCAATTGCAGAGGCGGTTGCGTGGCCGATGCCGGGAAACGTTATGAGCGTATCTACTGAAGAGGGAAGGACGCCGTGGAAGTTGTCCAGGACCATCCGGGATATCCGGCTCAAGGCGATTGCCCTTCGATTATAGCCCAGCCCCTGCCATTGGGCGAGTATCTCGCTCAACGGCGCGCGGGCAAGCGCGGCGAAATCCGGAAATGCATCAAGAAACGGTTCATATTTTTCCAGTACCCGCTGTACCTGGGTTTGCTGAAGCATGATTTCTGAAACCAGGACGTGGTACGGATTATGCGTCAACCGCCAGGGCATTGTGCGGCCATGTTCCCGGTAATAACCGTAGATCATCTCCCTGAATTTCCGCACTTCGGCGGGTGTCGGTTTCTTTTTTTGCGCCACGGTCACTCTTATACGAAAAACATGCTACTTGTAAAAATTGGTGGCCTCGGTCTCTTCAACGGGACGCCCCAGGCGGTCTTCGGTCATGGACGCCTTGAAACGAACGTCTCCGGCGCCAACGGCTTTTACCACGACCGTCCAGACTGCTTTTCCCTTAGGAGCAAGGGCGGGCAGCGGCGCAAAGGCCGCCGTCTTGCCGTCGGCGGAGATGGTTGCCGTTGTGGGTCCCGTTGACGATACGTACTGCATTTCGGGCTCAAGCGTGCAAACGATTTTTATGTTTGTGCCGGTATCGGAACCCTGATTGGTAACAACAATCTCGTAGGTGTCGTTATTTCCAACCTCAATCGGGTCTTCCAAATCGACAACTTCAAGCAGGATTGCAGAAATGCCCTGCACTTTGGTCGTTAAAGTAACAGATGCAGGCGTTGCACACGGCGCTTTTGCCGTTACGGTGCTTTTTACAGCGCCGACGTCCTTGGTTTTTATCGTCATACCAACCTTCTTCGACCCCTGCGGCGGCAGCGACCCGATGTTCCAGGTGACTACATTCCCAACCGTTGTTGCTTCCTGGCTGGCGCTTACCAGCGACGTGTTCTCAGGTAGTGTCTCCACAACAACCGCTCCCTCCGCCGGTCCGTTTCCTTTATTAAAGACTTCAATATTGTAGGTGATGTTGCGTCCAACGTATACCATCTCAGGACCGCTTTTTGTAACGGCGAGCAGTGGCTGCCTTACCAGCGTTGTGGTTATGTTGGATTCGGCTTTCAGATTTCCATCAGCAACCGCGGTCGCGGAATTTTTGAATTCACCGGTGTTTTCTGCTTTTAATTTCAAGGCAATTTCTTTGGATTCACCGGGATTTAACGTGCCAACGTCCAGCGTTACCTCCGATTTGCCATCCTGCGTCTCCAAACCCGCCGGCAGGGATTCTTTAACTTGGATGTTTCTTGCAACACCCGTCCCCGTATTAGTCACATGGAACGTCACGGGTATCACGTCACAGAGCGAGGTTTCGGATGGGGCATGTCTGGCTATGGTTAATTTCGCCTCTGTGATGGTGGGGCTGAGGCAGAGTCCCGGCAAGCGGTATGCTACATCGGTGCAGAATGACATCTCTCCGCTTTGCGTAGGAATGCCACATACCCGGATTTCCCGCAATTCTTCGGCATGGAATTCCCCTAAAAACCACTTTGCTACGTCTTGACTGCCCCCTTTCTGCATTTCGGGGGTAGAGCTTTTTACCTGAAAATTTTTTGGAAGGCTCTGAACCACTTCAACATCTTTAACCTTTCCCTTGGTAAGGTTCGTAACCTTTATTGTGTAGCAGTATTCCTGGCCGACACTTCCGCGGCATGGGCCTATCTTTTCCACGTAAATTACGCTGCCGCACATTTTGTCATTTGTGGGGTACGCGCAGGCATCGGTGCATACGTCCAATGCCACCGGCGCCGGTTTTGGAGCAGGGGCTTCATGCACATGCATTTGTTGATGACGGGGCGGCGGTTCACTTTCAATATGGCCATGATAGTAGGGTGGCTTATCATCATGAACTACACCGGCTGACCCACAACCATACAACCCAGCGGATACCATGCCGAGCATAAACAGCAATTGATACGTACCCTTTCTCAATACCATCCCAATCTCCTTTTCCAAAAAGTGTGTTTGTCAGACCTCATCGTCAAAAAGCATAATCAGTATATCGTAAGGGCATTTATTATCTTACGTAACGGTTCACCATTCACTTAACGTCCAGTCAATCGGAGTGCGTTAAACGCTGGTAGGCCTGCGGAATATATCTTATCCGCGGCGCTGTTAATATTATATTTAACACGATTGATTTTTACCATCTTCTTTTCCGTATCGTAGAGGGCATAAGATGCCCGAATATCCCAGTCCCTCGGTTGTCCAACGCTTCCCACATTGATAAGCGCCTTTTCGGCCTTGCTTAAATCATATTCATTCCCCGTGTTGACGCTTATCTTCCCATCCGCCAGCAATATTCCCAATGGCACATGCGTGTGGCCGTAAAAGCAGACGGGTGTGTCCAGTTGGTCGAATGCCAGGCCTGCCTCTGCAATCGTCGTGATATAATCAAAAAACTCGGGATGGCGCAGAGAACCATGCACCAGGGTAATGCCAGGCAATCTTTCCACCAGGGGCAAATTCTTTAAATAATCCATGGCGCCCCTCGAAAGCCGTTCTGCCGTCCACAAAACGGCGGACCGGGCATCGGCGTTAAAATAGTTTATCGGAAATTTCCCTACCACGGCGTAATCGTGATTCCCGGCAACGACCGCACAGGCTGATTCACGAATCAAATCAATACACGCGCCAGGTTCGGCGGCGTAACCAACAATGTCTCCAACACACAATACGCTATCAACAGGTTCCTGCCGCATCGCGTCAAGAATAGCCGTTAAGGCATCACCGTTGCTATGAATGTCGCCAATTATACCATATATCATGGCAATCCTTACCTATTTCCTTTGCTTTGTCGAGTCATGAGGTTTTCTTACCCGCTTCAACATTCGAAATTCCTGGTTCGAAAATAAGGCGCCGTAAAACATCATAAGCGTCATCACCGCAATACGATAGAGCAATAAAATTAATTTTCATCGTTTCTGGGTGTTGCAAATGTAACATGACGACTGACTCGACATTCATTTTCTTTAAAAGGTTGCAACACAATGTCTCAACCTTCAAAATTCCTCTCCTGGGAAGGGGGCAGGGGTGGGTTGTCCTATCACATTCAAACACATGCTTTACCGTTACGCCCGCCCGTCCACCCACTCACCTAACGGCATTCTTTTCTGTTAAATATTTCACAGGCTACTGCCAGAACAAGCGTTGTATAGAGCGCGGCGTATAACGTCAGCAGTGCAAGGTATATCCCGCTAAAATTTTCAGATACACGAATGGCACAGAAGCCCTCGAAATTCGGGAAAAACACATAGAACACGGATGCGTACCAAAGAAGTCCACCCTCGTCCCGCCGCAACAATTCCTGGAAAAAACCTCCAAGGTTTCCCGCGATGTAGAGAAACATGCAAAAGCTGAGATTGGAGACAATCGGCAGGTAAACAGACCCCGCAATGGCAATTGAACAGAAAATAGCAATCTGCAGGAAGACTGGGGCGAGCTGGGAAAACAGCGGGTATGCCTGCTGATAGAGTGACGATAGCGCCTCTGCCTGATATCCCAGAACGTCCTTTGCCCACAGGGTCATCACCAGCAGGAACCCTAGCACCATGAAGGCGGCAAACGCCGCACCCAGGAGACCAAAAAACTTACCCAGGATGATCGCCCTTCTGCTTACCGATTTTGACAAAAGGGTTACGATGGTACCTCTTTCTGACTCTTTCGATACCGAATGGGAGGCGCTCAGGGATGCAAGGCACAAACAACAGATGGTGATTGTCGACACCCCCATCTCCCGTATCATCCGGATATCTTCTCCAAAGGTAAAAAGAGTAAAGAGGAGAGATGCTGCCATCAGACCGGCGCCTGAGCACATAACAAAGTAGAATAACGGTTGTCGCAGTATTTCTCGTGCGGTGTTAATGGCAACAACAGAAGAACTGCTATTAAAAATCTCGCTTGCAAATTTCCCAAAACTTTTTACACTACACATATCTTTACCCTGTTTCACGTGAAACATTCCCTATCCGATATCCATGTAAGATGAACACAAACAACCCTTCGGGTTTTTGATGCCTAAGCCGGTTAATACAGAATAAACCGTCTTTTTATTTCTAAATTAACATGCATGGAGGGCCGTGGGTTGTCTTCTGCCATTATAAGCGCCATACGAACGGTTACGTCGACTGTCATGCAATATAGCATTCACTATAAGCAAAAGCAATTGAAAACAATCAATAAGGAGCCTTAACTATGTCAAAGAAAGAAAATTTAAGCCGCGGGCTTCAATCCCTCCTGGGCGGTGTTATTGGAATAGAGTCGGACGCGGGGCAAGAGGCGATCGTTCGGCTGAACCCGCTGGATATACAGCCCAATAACCTCCAGCCGCGCGACGTCTTTGACGACAAAGAACTGCAGGGGCTTATGGGGTCGATAAAGAAACACGGCGTGCTGCAGCCTGTCCTCGTTAAACCCCTTCAGCATGGGTACATGCTCATAGCAGGTGAGCGGCGCTGGCGCGCGGCAAAACAACTCGGACTGAAAGAAATCCCCGCCATCGTTCGGCAGGTAGACGACACAAGCTCCCTGGAAATAGCGCTGGTAGAAAATATCCAGAGGGAATCCCTCAATCCGATGGAAAAGGCCAAAGGTTTTCAGGAACTCATGGGCAAGTTCAAGCTTACCCACGAAGAGATTGCGAGGGCAATGGGAAAGGACAGGAGCTCTATCACCAATTACATGCGGCTCCTGGACCTGCCAGAGGCCATCCAGGAACATGTTTCACGTGGAACACTATCTATGGGACATGCCAGGGCCATACTCTCTGTTCGTGACAAAGGCATGCAATTGCAGCTTTGTGAGCGCATTATAAAAGAAGGGCTGTCGGTGCGAGAGACGGAGGCCATGTCCTCCGTGGAGAAGGAACTCACCGGCGCCCGGAAGCCGCCCCCAAAAAAGGCGTCTACACCACACATCGCCGACCTGGAAGACCGTTTCAGGAGGTTTTTTGGGACCAAGGTCGCTATCAAAGAAAAAAATGGCAAGGGAAAGATTATGATTGCATTTCACAATAATGAAGAGTTTAAACGTATTGCCACAGCCTTGGGAATTACCCTCTGATTTTGCATTTTTACCGGCTAACCACCTATGCAATTGCTTAAGAATACCATCATAGAAGAAATACGAAAAAATGGAAAGATTACCTTTGCCGGGTTTATGCGGCTGGCGCTCTATCATCCACAATTCGGGTATTATAACTCCGACACGGAACGGGTTGGGAGATTCGGGGACTACTATACCAGCCCCACCGTCCACAAGATATTTGGACAACTCATCGCGGGGCAATTGGAAGAGATGTGGCGGATTATCGGGGGGACAAAATTTACCCTGGTTGAGATAGGTTCAAACAGCGGCTGGTTGTGCCATGATATTGTTCAGGAAATAAGGAACGAGTATCCGGAGTTTTACGAAAATTTTAACTATATCATCGTTGAATCAAATCCCTATTCGCGCGAAAGGCAGCAGCGTCTTTTAAATCCGGTTCATCTGGCAGGGAACATACCTGCTGCCCGGCATTCCGCTTACATTGAGCCGGACGTGAAAGATGACATCACAAACCCAGGTGAAAAGGTGCAGTGGCATACTTACACACCTGATGGGTTTTCATTTGATGAGATTCAAGGGTGCTTTCTCTCAAATGAATTTATCGACGCCCTTCCCGTGCATCGCTTGCGGGTAAAAAATATGATTTTAAAAGAAATATACGTAGGCTGTAACGGGAAAGGGTTTTTTGAGGTGGAAGATGAGATATCCACCCGCGCATTACAGGAGTATCTTGCAACCCACCCACTGGAGTTAAGAGAAGGACGAGAGTATGCGGTAAACCTGGGTGTTTCAGGATGGTTGAGGCACGTTTCGGAAAGGTTACGCAAGGGGTTTGTCATCACGATAGATTATGGGGACGTAATGGATGGCGCTTATTATGAGGGAAATAACGGTGTGGCGCCGCGATGCTTCTACAAACACACCGTTAACTACGATTATTATGCACGCGTAGGGGAACAAGACATTACGGCAGACGTAAACTTTATGCATGTAATGGATGCAGGCAGGATGGCGGGTTTGGAGGTTACGGGCTTCGTAAGTCAGTCCGGATATCTTATTGCCCTGGGTATGCTGGAGAAGTTACAGGACAGCAATTGGGACGTCCACTCCGTGCTAAAGGCCAAGCATCTCATTCACCCGGAGGCTATGGGAGAGGTTTTCAAGATCTTGATCCAGCACAAAAATATAGAAAATCCCCAATTGAAGGGCTTGCGTCGCTTAAATTCAATCGCACCCCTTATTCCCGCAACGGGAAATTGTTTTTTTCAACAAGGGACATAGAACAAAATGAGTGATGGCTCCCTTAATTTGTGATTTAAACCATCGGTTCATTATTACCATTGCCATCCAAAGTTCGGAAGGGAAAGTTTTTCTTTTTCCTCACACAAAGCAACGAAGACACAAAGATTTGTCGCAATGTATCTTTTTTTTAATTCTTTGTGTCTTTGTGTGATTATTTCTCTTAAGCGGCTTTATTTTCTTTACCGCCTCGCCCCAGGGAGCCCGTTATTGAAGAAGGAGGTGTCTTGCGATAGCATCTTTTCGACTATAGCAGGGGATTCCGGTTTGCAAAAGAGGGGGCCCTGTGCCTCTTCGCATTGATACTCCTTAAGAAACGCAAGCTGCTCCCTGGTTTCCACCCCTTCGGCAATCACGTTCATTTTTAGGTTTTTCGCCATGATAATAATCGCTTTTACTATTGATTCGACATGTGGATTTACCGAGATGCCGTGAACGAATGATTTGCCTATTTTAAGCGTATGGATGGGATAGCTGCTGAGACAACTTAAAGAAGAATATCCTATCCCGAAATCATCGATGGCAATTTTGACGCCCAAAGCATTGACCAGGCTTAATCTCGTAGCCGTGACCTCCACGTTTCGCATCGCAGCGGTTTCAGTAATTTCCAACTCCAGCAACGAAGGCGCCATGCCGGTTTCCTGCAGCACACGGTTGATGGTTTCCATGAAACTGCGCCACTGAAACACATGAGAAGGAAGTTTTACTGCAAGGCGTACCGCCGGAAGTCCTGCGCTTTGCCAGGCCTTCCCCTGGGCACAAACGGCGGAAAGCATCCATTCGCTAACGGGGACGATCATTCCAGCGCCCTCAGCCACCGGGACAAACTCGGATGGAAATACCAATCCGAGCTCATGATGCTGCCAGCGCAGCAGCGCTTCCACGCCAACGATGCGTCCCGTATTGACGTTTATCTGAGGCTGGTAGTAAACGAAAAACTCTTTGCGTTCTAATGCCTGGCGCAATTCGTTTTCCATCACCATCCTTCTGGAAACTTTTACCGAGAGCATTTTGGTATAGTGCTTGTAGTTGTTTCCCCCGGCGTCTTTCGCGTAATACATAGCGATATCGGCATTTTTCAGGAGGGCGTCTATGTCCTTGCCGTCAGCCGGATACATGGCAATTCCTATGCTGGTGGTAACCGTCAGTTCGTGTCCGTCTATAACAAAAGGATGTGAGATTTTTTCGAGTATTTTATCGGCGACTTCCTCGGCGTCACCTTTATGCTTAATCACCGGCAACAGCAAGGTAAACTCATCGCCTCCCATGCGCGCTACCGTATCTCCCTTACGAGTGCAGTTTACCAGCCGGTCAGCAACCGTTTTTAATAATTGATCTCCCACCGCATGCCCTAATGAATCATTGACCAGCTTAAATTTATCCAGATCAAGAAACAAAACGGCCAACATCCCGTTTACTCTCTGTGCATGCGCTAATGACATGGATATGCGGTCACGAAACAACGTTCTGTTGGGAAGGCCGGTCACCGAATCGTAGAAGGCCATTTGCTGAATTGCCGCCTCCGTCTGCTTACGTTCGGTGATATCCCGCATAATCCCAATAGTCCCGAGAAAGACCTTCTCCTCTCTGCCGATGTTTTTAATGTACAGGCCTGATGCGTTCACCTCAACGTATACATATTCGTTATCAGAGGCGTTTGTCTTGTTCCGCAGCAAGCGCACTTCCAGCCCCATGGTCTTTCTCTTCTCTGTCCTTCTTTCATCAAACAACCTTGGCACATCTTTAGCGCTTAGCGCGTTGTCCCGATTTCTGGACAGCACCTTTGAACGGCTTACCAACACGGCGTCGTCGGGGTGCATTATTACGTTGAAATGCCTACCAGCAAGCTGTTCCGGCTCGTAGCCGAGGTTCCGTATCGCGTCGTTAACAAAGGTAAACACCCCTTCAGCATCGATGGTATACACGACGTCCGGCACCATCTGAACCAGCCTGGTGTACCTTTGCTTGCTCTCAAGGAGTTCCCTCTCAATACCCTGCCGTTCGATTGCATACCGGATGGAACGCTTCAGCAGGTGTCCATCCACGTGCCCCTTAACAAGATAGTCCTGAGCGCCATTTTTTACCGCCTCGATTGAAAGCGTTTCATCTTTAAAGCCGCTTAATACTACAATGGGGGTTTCCGGAGACTGCTTATACACCTTAAAAAACGTGTCTAATCCATGGCTGTCCGGCAATGAGAGGTCCAGTAAAATCACGTTCACCTTGTTTTTGGCAAGAAATTCCAGCCCCGTGGAAAGTTTAGCAGCGCATTCTATGTCAAAGCTGAACGTGGGATCGTCAACCTCTGACAACATTACCTGCACCAGCCTGGCGTCACCAGGGTTATCTTCTATCAGGAGAATTTTGTTCAAAATACTATTCATGCAGATTTTTCTTCAGACGGGAGCCTCACAATTTCAAACCAAAAATTATGGATAGACTTTACTATTTTTATGAACTGGTCAAGATCGACCGGTTTTGTGACGTAACAATTTGCGTGAAGCTCATACGTCTTGAAAATATCCTCTTCTGCCTTTGAGGTGGTCAGGATTACCACAGGGATACGCTTTAAATGCTCATCGGTCTTAATTTCAGCCAATACCTCCCGTCCGTGCTTCTTTGGCAGGTTCAGGTCTAACAGAATGAGATCGGGGCGAACGGCGTTGGCGTATTTGCCTTTCCTGTGGAGAAAGTCCATGGCATCAGCGCCGTCTCCCACCACGTGAAGGGTGTTGTGAAGTTTGCACTCTTTTAAACCTTCCCTTGCAAGGCGCACGTCGCCCGGATTGTCTTCTACTAATAAAATCTCTATAGCCATATCTCTCCTATCTTAGATATTCTTTTTATAATTTTGCAATGACTTAACGTTTTAATTAGCTAATCGGTAGCGCAGGCTTCCAGCCTGCATAAATAACAAGCAGGCTGGAAGCCTGCGCAACTTTTTTTGTTATAGGTTATTCATTAAAAATTGCCGCCAAATGCCTAACTTACCGCGGGAACGCTAAAATAAAACGTTGCCCCTTTCCCCAGTTCTGACTCTACCCAAATTTGCCCCCCGTGCCGTTCTACAATTTTTTTACAAATTGCAAGGCCGATACCGGAACCCGGATACTCCTCCTTACTGTGTAAGCGCTGGAAAATAACAAATATTCGATCGACATATTGCGGATCAATGCCGATGCCGTTATCACGAATGGAGAATACCCATTCCCCCTCCTTTTGTAAGGCAGAAATATGAATGAGGGGGGTCTCTTTGCCGCGAAACTTGATTGCATTCCCCAGGAGGTTTTGAAATAACTGGGTGAATTGAAGAGTATCGGCCATTACCGTGGGCAACCCACCATGGGTTATCACGGCGCCGCTTTCCTCAATGGCCATCCTCAAATTGGAAACGGCATGATCAAAGACGTCCAAACAATTGACCATTTCAAACGGCCTGCACTTTGTGCCGACACGTGAGTATTCCAGGAGGTCGTTAATAAGCATCTGCATCCTGGCCGCCCCATCAACCGCGTAAGCAATGAACTCATCCGCATCCGCATCCAGCTTGCCTTTGTAACGCCGCCCTAGTAATTGTGTGTAGCTGGATACCATGCGCAGCGGCTCCTGCAGGTCATGCGAGGCCACGTAGGCAAACTGCTGCAGTTCGGCATTAGAGCGTTCCAATTCCTTTACCATCTGTTTTAGTCTTTCCTGTACCTTTTTTCTTCCTTCAATCTCCGCAAGCAATCGCGCGTTGAGTATTTTACGCTCGGTGATGTCCCTTATTATCCCTATCGCGTTCCACTTACCCTTTATTTGGACGCCGGAGAGTGAAAGCTCGATGGGAAACTCTTCGCCGTCTCTTCTGAGGGCAGTTAGTTCCACCGTTTTCCCGATAACGGGACCTTGCCCTGCAATTTGAAATTCTTTAAATCCTTCCAGGTGACGATTCCGGAAGACTACGGGGATAATGAGCGTGTGCAAACGTTTCCCCACCGCCTCTTCTTTTGAGTAACCAAATATCTTTTCAGCGGCCGCATTCCAATACGAAATCCGCTCTTCATCGTCCAGCATGATAATAGCGTCGTTTGCCGAGGCGCTTATTTTTCTGAACTTCTCCTCGCTTTCCATCAACTGCACGGCGCGGTCAGATGCCCGTTGCCTCAGCAGATCGTTCAGGCTCTTTAACTCCTCTTCCATGTGTTTCCGTGCCGTAATGTCTTCCTGGATTCCGATGAAATGGGTGATGACGCCTTCGGCATTCTTTACCGGCGATAGGGACGCCGACGCCCAATAGAGCTTGCCGTCCTTTTTCCTGTTGTGAAATTCTCCCCGCCATTCTTTGCCGGCAGTAATCGTCTCCCACAATTGTTGGTATTCTTCCGGTGATTTTTCTCCCAGTTTTAAGATGCGCGGATTTTTCCCGGCAATCTCAGCGGCCGTATAACCGGTTAACTGTGTAAATTTTGGATTCACATATTCAATAGCGCCCTTCGTATCGGTAATAATGATGGCGCTGGGGCTTTGTTCTACGGTGAGGGATAGCTTGCAAAGAGATGCCTCTATCCGCTTGCGCTCGGCAGTTTCCACGGCAAGGATACCGGCAGACTCCTTTATTTTCCGCGTGAGACGGGCATTTTCAGCCACCATTGAAACAAAGGGGGCAATTTCTTTCCAAATGCATATCTGGCTCTCTGAAAAATGGGATGCCTGACGACTCCCCATGCAACATGCCCCAATAACATCACCACCATAGAACAGTGGCAAAGATATCCTGGAGCATATACCATCCTTAAGCAACAGCGCATCGGTGTCGCATTGTCCTTTGGACGTGTCGTGGACAAAGACCGGATTGGCCGTTCTGAGAACTTCTCCGAAATCGCTGCTGTTCAATGACAAGACGGACCCTGCCGGCAGGTGGGAATCACTATAGGTGGAATAAAGGAATTCAATAACGGAGGAGTTTTTATTTTCCCTTATCAGCATGAGGCTCAGTCGATCAAAATGAAAAACAGATTTTAGTTCTTCTGCTATCCGATAGAAAACCTCTGGAACGGGAAAAGTTGTAATGATGTGTGGAAGGTGGTCGACAACGGCTTTTGTATCTGCGGCAAGGCTTGGGTTCATGTTCTATACCTCTGGCATCGTAAGGGTTAATACCACACGCAATGAACTGTAACAGATAATCTATGAAATTGACAACCCAAAATCTGTGCAATTCAATTACCCACTACCATCTTTTTGATTCATCGGCGCGATGAGTGGATTCTTTGATCATGCCATGTTCAACCAATCGCCAGCGATCAAGTTCTTTTTCGTAGGTAATCTTATAAGCATGATCGAACATCCCCCATCGCCAGAAAAAGAAATGCGATATACCCGTCACAAAGATGTCAAGACGCCTGGCCTTTGGGTCAACGTCTTCAAACATCGCCACGCAATGCTTTGTTGTCTGCGGAGACAATTCTCCCTTTGCAATGGCAGCGAATTGATACTTCGTACCTTCCTGGTAATGTTCGTCTAACTTTGCCGCGTGTTCCAGGATTTCAGGGTAGTACGCGTCAATAAATTTTTCTCCCGTATCCGTCATGAGAGAGACCTCGATTGGCACGGGAATGGATTTCTCCGTTGTATTGCCGAGATTGTAAAACCACACAATGTACCGGATCTCTCCTCCCGTCCCTTTGTTATGCACGTACCACCGTGGGGAATTCCAGGAGAAATCAAGCGGAGAGGCGCTTGCAACGCGACACATACAAAAAAACATTACAAATCCCAGGATACACTTCTTTAATCTCACAACATTACCCCCACTTTGTTTAATGACTGTGTTTGCCTCTGCGTTCCTGTAGTTTAAAGGTGATGAGAAATGTTATGCCGCACAGTATAGCCATACCCAACATAATATAAAGGCCTTCCATAGTTTTTACTCCTCCTTACGCTTCTTCCTGAATATTTCTTTGATTGTGCTGCTAATCCTCAGACCTATTCCTATCAAACTTTTACTTCTCGGTTTAACATGTGCCTTTACATTTTCAACCTCCCCTGCCCCTTCCAGGTGAATAGATGAAGATTTTCTAAAATCAATCATCTGAGACGGATAGACACTTCTATGACCGGTCATAAGAAAACTAATAATGCATGCTATGGCGGCGTAGGGACCCAATTTCGGACCAAACAATTCTAATGCCATAATACTTGCAGCAATAGGGGTGTTAGCAGCCCCAGCCAGCAGACCGACCAAGCCAAGCGCAGAAAAAGTCGCCTTGTCCGCTCCCAACATATCTGCAAAGAAACTCCCGGCAGTTGACCCTACAAAAAATATCGGTGTTACAATACCACCACTTCCACCAAAGTTTAGTGTTACACTGGTATAAAGGATTTTTAGTAAGAAGGCGTCCCATGGAACATCCCGGCCCAGCAAAGAAGACCGAATGGTATTAACCCCAAGCCCAAGATATGTATTTGAGAATACAAGAGTCAAAACAACGAGGGCTGAACCGCCAATAAGACCCTTTAATGGCTTCCATATCTGTATTTTCTTAGATAGCTTTTCCCCTGTCCTTAATATTTCAATAAGCAAAAAAGAACATAAACCAAAGAAAATCCCGGCAAGAATCACCTGTAAAAAGAGATGTTCGCTGAAGGTAGGAACAAAATTTAAGTTGCGGTGGAAATGTTTAGCGCCAAGTAGCCAGGCCACCCGATAACCGGTGATACCCGCAACAAAGGATGGTAAAAGCACGTCGTATAAAATATTCCCCACAAAAAGCACTTCGAGTCCAAATATAGCCCCTGCTATTGGAGTGCCGAATACAGAAGCAAAACCGGCGCTGATGCCACATATTACCAGTTTTTTACGGTCATGGTCATCAACCCTGATCAGGTCTGCAAAAACCGATGCAAGACCGGCTCCTATTTGAGCGCACGGTCCCTCTTTTCCGGCGGAACCGCCAGTAACCAGGGTTATTATCGTAGCGACAAGCTTTACAGGAATAACTAACGCCTTTATCTTCCCGGAACGTTTATGAACGGCTTCGATAATCTTGTCCGTTCCATGCCCCTCGGCATCGGGAGCCAAATATTTTGTCATCAACGTACTTAAAAATAACGCCACCGGCAGTAAAAAGAAATAATATGAACTGTTGTGGAAGAAATAGTGTGAATACCTGCCGCTAAATTCCGTACCCCAGCTCAATGCCATTAGAAAAGCCGTTGTTGACAAACCCACAATCGCTCCAACGATTGCGGCCAGAATAACCCATTTAAGGACACTGATAAAGATGACTGTCTCTTCTGCTAATCTTCTTTTCATAATTAATTACCAATCCCTCATTTAAAATTCATACGAATGCCAAGGGGAAAATATGATATCTCTCAGTTAACTATAATCAAGACGATTGATTCGGGGTTACCATCTTACAAAATCTACGCAGGATTGTAAAACCATACGATGTACATAACATTTTTATCGGTACCGTTGTTATGCTTATAAGTTTTGAGATTACTCCTTTTTATGAATACGGATTCGCTCTTTTTTTGGCACTACTCCAATAAGCCTTGTTGCCTTATAAATATAATCACCCATTGCCGTGCCATCGTTATCACCTTCGACTCCCATTGCATAAAATCTTACGGGATTCTGCACCACGAAATCTGCCGGAGGCGCCTGCCATTTTATGTGCCAAGTCTTCTGTGCATTCCCTTTTTTCGTATGGGTCACAAAAAGTCCGGCGCCTATTATCTGTACATCATCGGCGTCTCCAATGATAAAATCACCCACTATTCGATTCTCATTTCTGTCCTGTGCTGTAATTTCAAACCCGTGAGACTCCGTATTCGACTTTTCAAACGATATCAGAACATCCACGATTTCTCCTGGTTCGCATTTTTGAACTACATACAATTTAAACTTTGCATTACCACAGTCAATTGGATACTGGTAATGACAGCCTAAATTACCGCAGGTAAAAGTACTCCTCGGAGGATAAAATCTATGGCTATATCTATTGTCGCCACTACCTAAACAAGCTATTGGCGCCCCGTCGGAGTGCGCGTAGAGTACCTTACTAAATACGGTTGATAACAGCATACACAGCAAAAATACGCTTCTCAGTCTCATTTTTGATCCTTTTTACCCGATGTTGGTCGTTTTAACGATTTGATCAGCGCTTCGCTATAGCTAATAGGAACGCCGAAATTAGACCCGCGAAATCCCGGAAATATGCCGTAATTAATCCCGATCACCTTCCCCTTGTTGTTAAAGATGGGTCCCCCGCTGCCGCCTGCGGTTGTCTGCGCGTCATACACGATTCTATTGTGCATAATATCACTTAAGTGGCCTTGCGTTGAAATGGGCCTTATCAGCCCCCAATTTGAAAGCTCTTGCACCAGGGGTTCGAACGGCATGTTAAAGAGTTGTCGCACAATTTCGGGGTCCGTCTTCGCAAAGATGGCATTTACTCCGGCAGGATAACCCATAAGCAATATCGGCGCGCCCACCACCGCGCCGCTTCCAGTAGTGTCCAATTCCAGGATGGGAATATCCGCTCCCCGGGGATTGATGCGAAGCAACGCCATATCTACCTCGTCAGAGATTTTCTCAATCGTTAATGGAAAGGGTTCTTTGATGCCCGGAAAAAACGCCCTGAAGAGTTCAAACGCCGGTTTGAGGGTTGTCTTCTCCATCTGAATATAGGGTGGCGTGTTCATCTCCCACCAGGGTTCGGCGATGTGCCGGTTGGTCAATACCAGGCCGTCGCTTCCAACCAAAAATCCCGTGCCGGTATATTCATTGATCCCGCGCTGCCCTTTCCCCATCATCATAAGAGGCTCGCCAGTCTCTTCATCTAAAAAATAAAAGGCGCCTTGGATGAGGCAAACGCCTTTATTATACTTTTTTATTATATTTTCGGCAACAGTTCTCTCTATTTCCAGAAGCTGCACCTTTTCTACCGTTTTTGACAATCTGATATATTGCAGAGAGAAAAACGTTACAAAGCTGACGAAAACAAGAAATGCCGCCGCGGAAATTCCCCATTTAAAGGGTCTAGGTGTCTGGGTAAATGCTTCCCAGAAAAGTTGCCTGAGAAACACCGTTGCCGTTGTTATGCGCCCCTTGTGTGACGTGCTTGCAATGCCAATCGAATCTTCCAATATCTCTATCCAGGGTTTGCACACGTCAGCATCATCCGTTTTAATCCGGAAACGCGCCCGGGGACCGCCGGCGCCAAACTCCAGCAGGTCGCCATCCTTCAGCGCAATTTCAGCGACCAACCGGTTATTGACCAGAGTCCCATACATGCCCCCTTTATCTTTAAGCACATAATCACAGTCCCTCAGCTGTATCACGGCATGATAATCGTGGGTATTCCGGTCTATTTCAGGGTCAAAGCGCAGATCGTTTGAAATATCCGTGCCAATGGTTATCTCTCCGGCATCAAAAACTTCCGTATTACCCCGGTGGCTGCCTGACAAATGGACGAAAACGGCCTTCAAACGGTCTTCCTTAAAAAATCTGACAACCACACATCCAGAAACATTCGTAACCTAGCGGTGATAACACTCGTCTTTCAAAACGCCAATAAACGGCAGATTCCGGTATTTATCATTGTAATCTAAGCCGTACCCCACGACAAATTCATCGCCGACATCGAAGCAGCAATATTCAGGCTTAACGTCGCATCGCCTCCTGCTTGACCTATTCAGGAGAACGCAGCTCTTGAGGGACATGGGACTGTATTTTTTAATATCATCCAGCACCCTTTTTAAGGTGCTTCCCGTGTCAACAATATCATCTATCACCAGTACATGCTTATCTTCTATATCCAGCTTAAATTGTCGTAAAATTTTGGTTTCACCTTTCGGCAGTGTAGAGTCGCCATAAGTAGCCGCATCAATGGTGTCCAACCGGATGGGAAAGGGTATCAAGCGAATCAGGTCTGCAAGAAATACCAGACTCCCGTTGAGAATGGCAATAATCGTCCAATCTTTATCTTTATAATCGCGAATGAGCGTCGCCGATAACCCTTGGAGTTTACTCCGAATCTGCCCTTCATTGATGAGTACTTTCGCTACGTCGTTTTTCACCCCTTTTGTCCTCCCAAATATGTCAAAGCCAATAGTTATTAATAGTTCGCAAACCGTTCAGCAGGCATTAAAAAGGCTGGGAATCTCACTTTGGGGGGGATATTCCACCAAGCCCATTCACTCTCCGCTCCTGCGCAAGCTGCTTATTTATACGGTCCTCTTCCATAGCCTCTTCACCCCTTCCAAGCTTATCATAGATAGTAAACAGCAAGCTGTGCGCCTTTTCAGATTTCGGGTTTATATTAACGACCTTTTTAAACGCCACAATGGCATCGTCGAACATATTTTTTTTGTAATAACAAACGCCCAGAAAGTAATGTCCATCCTCCGTCTGAGGATTAAGTTCTATCGATTTCCTGCACGCGGCAAACGCCTCATCATGTTTTTCTATTAAACTATAGGCTACCGCCTTATAAAGATATGCCTCCGCCTCCCTTTTGTCTTTTTTTGCCGCAAACAAATCAATTGCCTTTTGATACTCGGGAAGCGCCTCGGACACCTTTTCTTTAGCAACATAAGCAAAGGCAATATTATAATGCGCCTTCGGGTCTTTTGGATTTATGTCAATAGCCTTGTTGAGTTCCACGATTGCCTCATCTATCCTGTTTGCCATGTAATAGGTAATTCCCAAATGAAAGCGGGCGTCGTAATGGTTCGGGTTCAGTTCTAATGCCTTCTGAAACTTTAACATTGCCTCCCCATATTTTCCTTTATTGTACCAGTTAAGCCCTTCCGCATTGAAGGTGTCCGCTTTATTTCCACATCCGGCGATAATACAACACGTCAAAAGTATTATCCACACCAGGTTTTTGACAATAACATTTCGCTTTACCATAAATTTGCCCTTCTGAAAAAATCGGCCTTTGTTCGTATTCGTCTGCCCCCATTACCTTCCTCCGCGTTCTCTGCGCCCTCTGCGGTGAACTTGGTTACTATTTATTTAGCAATGAGCTAATCTCTTTATCAAAATCCTCTTCTGAAGCATAGCCTACGTGTTTATTGACCAGCTTACCGTTTTTATCATAAATCACGGTGGTTGGATACGCACGAAGGTCATACGCCTGGGCAACGTTCTTCCCTTCAAGATAAACGGGATAGTTAATACCCGTTTTTGTTATGAAAGGCGGAACCGCACTCTCCCCATTTTCATCAAAGGCAATCCCTATAATCTCCACACCTTTGTCCTTGTATTTGTTGTAAAGATTGATGAATCCGGGAATTTCTTTTCTGCACGGCGGACACCATGTTGCCCATAAGGCAACAACTACAACCTTTCCCCGGTTGCTTTCAAGCAGCGCGCTTAGCTCTGAAAAGGTTATTTTTTTTACCGCGTCTCCTGCACGCAATGGTGCGGCAGCCATGAACAAGCTTATAATTAATGCCAATGTGATGATGGTGTAGATTGTTTTTTGCTTAGCCACTAAATATTTCCTCCGTTTATAAAATTCTTTATCTATGAGATTTCTTGGTGGCACAGGCATCTTGCCTGCGCTTTTAAGCAATTTATTAATTTGATTAGCAGAATAACTTTTTATGCTATGAAGGATTTCAGAAAGACTATAAAAAGCATTTTTTGTTTTTTCTAAGGGATACAATAGCAAATGAACATGATCCGGCATAATGACAAAGGTATAAAGCTTATATTTTTTATTGTTATGGAATAATATGCTGTTAAATGTGATATCTCTTGCTTCTTCAGTAAGAATAACTTGTTTGAATGTTCTAAAGGTTATAAAATATACACTTTCCGGCCGACACCAATGGGGCAAGTTTCTTCTGTAAATTTTGAATTTACTCACAGGCTGGAAGCCTGTGCCACCAGATTCCATACTTTATTCCTTTTAACAAGACCACACACTTGGTGGTACAGGCATCTTGCCTGTGCTTCAACTATGAAAACAACGCCTTTTTACACAGCGGTTGATCCACTTGTTGTAAAAACAACCTTCCCATCCTTCATATCCGCCTTAATTTCTGACCCTTCGGCCAGCTTGCCTGCAAGTATCTCAACGGAAAGGGGGTTTTCAATCATTTGCTGGATCGTTCGCTTCAGCGGCCTTGCGCCGAAGTGAGGGTCATAGCCATCCTTCACCAGGGTTTCTTTTACCCGGTCCGTAACTACCAGCCTGAAATGGTGCCTGGCCAAACGCTTCTGCAATTCCTTCAACTGGATTACGGCCACCTCTTTTATCAGCTCCTTTGTCAAGCCGTGGAATATAATGGTCTCATCGATCCGATTGAGGAATTCGGGTCTGAATGACTCTTTTAATGCCTGCTTAACCTGCCTGCGTAACTCCTCCTCATTTTCCGGGCCGGTAAGGTCTTGTATCCACTGGCTGGCGATGTTTGAGGTCATCGCAATAATGGTATTTTTAAAATCCACCGTCCTGCCGTGACCGTCGGTTAATCTGCCGTCATCAAAGACCTGAAGGAGTATATTGAACACGTCCCTGTGCGCCTTTTCAATCTCATCGAAGAGAATGACGGAATAAGGCCTTCTCCTGATAGCCTCCGTCAAACGGCCGCCTTCTTCGTACCCCACATATCCCGGAGGAGCGCCGATAAGCCGTGCAACCGAGTGCTGTTCCATAAACTCCGACATGTCAATGCGCACCATGGCTGCATCGTTATCAAACAAAAAGGCCGCCAGCGCCTTGCAAAGCTCCGTCTTGCCGACACCCGTTGGCCCTAAAAACAGAAAGGTACCTATGGGACGGTTTGGGTCCTGAAGTCCCGCCCGCGCCCGCCTGATGCCGTTTGAAACGGCCTTGATTGCCTCATCCTGGCCGACAACCCGTTCCCGAAGCCGTTCTTCCATTTTCAGGAGTTTTTCCTTTTCTCCCTCCAGCATACGCGTAACGGGGATGCCCGTCCACTTGGCGACAACGGTGGCAATGTCGTCCGCATCGACCTCTTCGTTAAGCAGCGACCGTACTTTTTGCACCTCCTGCAGTTCCTTATGTTTTTGTTTCAGTTTTTGCTCACACTCTCTGATAAGCCCGTATCGTATCTCGGCCACCTTTCCCAGATTTCCCTCTCGTTGCGCCGTCTGTTCTTCAACGCGCGCCTGATCGATCTTTGCATTAATCTCCTGTATCTCTTTAATCGCCTTCTTCTCGTTCTCCCACTGTGCACGCAGGGCGCCGGATTCTTCCCGTAAGTCTGACAACTGCTTTTCTATTTTTTCCATACGCAGCTTAGAGGCATCATCTTTTTCCTTCTTGAGGGCCTCCTTCTCAATCTCCAACTGCATGATCTTCCGTTCGATGCCGTCCAGTTCTACCGGCATGCTGTCAATTTCGATCCTTAGTTTTGATGCGGCTTCGTCAATCAAGTCAATTGCCTTGTCAGGCAAAAACCGGTCGGCAATATATCGCTGAGAGAGGGTGGCCGCCGCAACGATAGCGGAATCTTTAATACGTACGCCATGATGCAACTCGTACCGTTCCTTCAGTCCCCTCAGAATTGCAATCGTATCCTCCACGGAGGGTTCACCGACGTATACGGGTTGAAACCGTCTTTCCAGCGCAGCATCCTTCTCAATATGCTTCCGGAATTCATCCAGGGTAGTCGCTCCTACACAACGCAGCTCGCCGCGTGCCAAGGCGGGTTTCAAAAGGTTCGAAGCGTCAACGGCGCCCTCCGCGGCGCCTGCCCCCACAACGGTATGCAACTCGTCAATAAACAGGATAATTTGTCCGCCTTTTTCCGTCACCTCTTTCAGCACTGCCTTAAGGCGGTCTTCGAATTCTCCACGATACTTCGTGCCGGCAATCAATGCGCCCATATCCAGGCTCATGACACGCTTGTTTTTCAAACCCTCCGGCACGTCGCCGTTGACGATACGCTGTGCCAGCCCTTCCACGATAGCGGTCTTTCCCACCCCCGGTTCGCCTATCAGGACGGGATTGTTTTTTGTCCTGCGGGACAACACCTGCACCACACGGCGTATTTCGTCATCACGCCCGATAACGGGGTCCAACTTTCCCTTTTGAGCCAGTTCCACCAGGTCCTTACTATAACGCTCAAGCGCCTGATATTTTTCTTCAGGGTTCTGGTCCGTGACCCGTTGGCTACCCCTGATTTCCTTTAATGCCAGATAAACGTTCTCTTTTTGTACCCCCGCCTCGCTGAGTATCCTGCCTGCAACCGTATTCTTCGGTCCCGCCAGCGCCAGCAAGAGATGCTCGGTGCTTACAAATTCATCCTTGAGTTTACCGGCCTCTTCCCATGCCAGGTTAAAGGTGTCCCGCAGTTCCGCGCTCACGTAGGCCTGGCCGGGCGCGCCCGATCCGCTTATTTGCGGTAATTTATTGACGGCCGCCATCGTCTTTTCAAGGACGCTGTTGGTATCAATCCCCAACTTTTTAAAAAGCGGGATAACGATGCCCTGCTCCTGGGTAAGAAGGACTTCCAGCAGATGAACGGCCACTATTTGTTGTTGCCTCTTGGACTCCGCTAATTCCTGTGCTTCCTGCACAGCTTCTTGTGCCTTAATAGTAAATTTATCAAATCTCATAATGTCACTTTATATAATCATTTTTTATAAATGGTGAATTAAATTAGGCTTATGGCGACTTTTTTATTCACACGCAGGGACACGGGCACCGTGTCCCTACTTTGAAATTCCTATACATTAAATTAGGTCGCCTATGGCGACGTTCACTTGTAGAGCGAAGTGGTACGTCGTTCTTTAACTGCGTCGTTTCATAGTGAGCGAAGAACCTCTTCGCTCTACAACAGGCCCGAAGGGCAGAAAGCACATAGCCAGGGGTGAAG
>CAYJPZ010000008.1:0-42002 GCA_964372185.1 uncultured candidatus Brocadiaceae bacterium | reverse complement strand
GATGCGTATGATTTGCCAATATGCCGTTTATGCAATGGAGAAGGTGGGCAATGCCCACCCTACTTAAAAGACGACCAGCCTCACACAATTTTCACCTGAAAAACACGCTTCATTTGTTGCAGGGCAAATTGGTGGTCACGCTGGCTTAGCGCGGCAACGCAGTTTTCAGGGACTATTACCTTGTATCCCCTCATAGACGCCTCGGCAACGGTATAAAGGATGCAAATGTTGGTTGCCACGCCTGTTAATACTACGTGAGTAATACCCAACTGCTTTAATAATTTATCCAAAGTCGTCTTGTAAAAACAGGAATAACTGGGTTTTGTTATCATGTGGTCGTTCTTGTGTGGTTTGAGTTCATCAATAACTTGCGCGCCTTCTGTCCCCTTTACGGCGTGTTTTGGCCATAAGGAAAATTCCGGGTCAGCCGGATGGTGTCCATCACAGCAATAGATGACGGGGATGTGTTTCTTCCTCGATTTGTTTATTTCTCTCTTGATGTTGCTGACAATTGCCCTCGCCCGTGTTACTTCAAGGGGGGCGCCCTCCAAGACGAAGTCATTGAGCATGTCGCAAACAATGAGCGCGTGCTTTTCGTTGTTTACTCTTTTTGGGTTTTTCATGATTATGTAATGTTACCTAATGTGTATAAGCCGGGAAGTTATTTGATTTAATTAGGCCTTCGGCAACTTTTCAATACACACGAGGGTGTAGAGACGCATTGCAATGCGTCTCTACGTTGCCGTTTTGAAATTCCTATACATTGAATTCCCTGTACGTTAAATCTGGCCATCAGCGACCTTTTTGTACTCACACAGGGACACGGGCACCGTGTCCCTACACGGACGGTTCGGGCTTGTAGCCTGAACCGTAACGCTAGGTTTTATTTACATTTCCCTTTTTTATCATGAGGATTACAATCGTTATACAAATCAGGGTGGCCTGGAGCAAGAGGAGCAGGGCGTCAAGCGTGCTGCCGTTTCTCAATACAAGCGCGTTTAGGCCCAGGCTGGCGGTAACAAAATAGATAAAAAACACCGTTTGCCTTCTGGTAAAGCCCAACTGCTCCAGCCGGTGATGCAGGTGGTCTTTGCCGGTAAAGCTCAGGTACTCGGTAAAGCTGGCTATCTGTTTATTTTTAAACCGCGTAACGGTAGTGTAAGACATATCAAAGATAAGTATTCCCAGGACAAGCACGGGCAGCGTGTACGACTTAACGGGGTCATTGGTGCCCCACCCGCCCATGATCGTGAGGCTTGCCAGCATGTATCCCATGAAGGTGCTGCCGCCGTCACCGAGAAAAATACCGGCTGCCTTTTTGTATCTTAGGTTATAGGGAAGGAAACCCAGGCTGCTGCCCATGAGCGCAAGGGAAAGATAGAGGACATATTTTTGTCCATATTGAACGGCAAGGATGCTGATGAACAGGGAACACACGATAGTCAATCCCGCTGCCAGTCCATCCATACCATCGAAGAAGTTCAAGGCATTTGTAACGCCGATTACCCAGATGAGGGTGACTAGTATTTCCGCAAGTTTGCCCCACCAGGTATTTGGCATAAAATCTGCCACAACGCCGTATTGTATCATCACCATGGTGGCTCCGATTTGCACCAGGAGCTTTAGTTTTGCGGGAAGTGATTTAACATCGTCAACGAGTCCCATGATAAACACAATCGTTGCGCCGATGGCTACACCCTTTAATTCAAGGGAATAAACATTGTTGTAAAGGATGGCGCCGGCAAAAGCGATGTAGACGGCGGCGCCTCCCATCAGAGGCGTTGCATTTAGGTGTATCTTGCGCCCACCGGGTTTATCAACCACGTGACAATACGCTGCAATGGCTTTTACGAGCGGGGTGGCAACGTTGGCGATGATATAAGAAAATACTATGATATAGAGAAACGAGAGGTGGTGCGACTCAAAGCCTTGTTTTACGCCTGGAAAAAGGAGAAAGGTCAGGAGGGAAAACATAATAACCGTATATATACTGAGTACTTTGCGTAATTCCATAGGGTTATTACCTCAGAGTCTCGATTGCCTGTTTAACGCATTTAATAATGCTATCCGTGTTTTTCCCCGTAAGCGTTGGGTAGATGGGGATAGACGCCGCCTGTTCCCACACGCGGTCTGTGTTGGGTAGGTTTGATAGGGATAAATACCTGTGCAATGGTTTAAACACCGGACGTTCACCGTTTATACCTTTCTCCTTCAATAATTTCAAGAAGCTTTTTAGTCCGTGTCTGAGTTTGATGACGTAGCGATAGTAAATGTGTCCCCAATCCGTATCATAATTGGCGGGTAGGACGCACATATCTTTCAATTCGCGGTGATACTTGTTTGCAATTTCACGGCGGATTTTAATAAAACGGGGCAGGTGTTTTAGTTGAGAAATGCCCAGCGCCGCCTGGATATCCGTCATCTTGTAGTTGTATCGCACGTAGTAATCTGTCTGATTATCATAATCGCGCAGATCTCTTGCCTTCTTCAATAACGCCGCTGAGTTTGATGCCACCATTCCGCCTTCACCCGTCGTCATCATCTTGGTGGCGTAAAAGGAGAAAATAGAGATTTTGCCGAAAGACCCGGCCATCTTTTTTTTATACGTCGCGCCGATAGACTGGGCGCAATCTTCGATTACCGGGATGCCGAGTTTTGTGATTTCTTCCATATTCGCAGCAAGGCCAAAGATATGGGGAACCACGACGGCTTTAACGCGCGGATTTTGTTTTCTTCGGAGGTCCGTTACGTCCAGGTTGAAGGTATCCGGGTCAATATCAATGAGAAGCGGCGTGGCGCCCACGTAATTAACGGCATTCAAGACCGCCGTGCATACGTAACCCGGAATGGCCACGATATCGTTTTTGGTAATGCCCAATGCAAGAAGCGCCAGGTGGAGGGCAGCCGTACCTGAGGAGGTGGCAACGCCGCCCTTCAAGCCGATATAATCGGCCAGCGCATGTTCAAACTTCTCAACCATACGTCCCTGAGCAATGTTTCCCGTGCGAAGCGTGTTGGAAACAGCGAGAATATCACGGTCATCAATGGTTGGTCTTGAATGGGGGATCATAAAGACACAGGGTGATAGTTCATTGTCAGAGGAAGCAACGAAATAAAGTGTAAAGCAAGAAACATCTCTAGCGTCTCGGAACATAACGAAAAGCTTGAGCGGCGAGCGGAGTTGGCGCGAAGCGCCGACGTAGCGAGTCCGCCTCCAAGCGCGAGTTAGGTTTCTTCACTGGCGTGGTTTTATTTCAATTTTCATGACCGAGATGATCGCGTTTTTCCAGTCTACGTAAACAATGTAAGGAAGCAAATGCGCGAATTGCACTTCAGCTTTCGGGCACCGCCCAGAACCCCAACCGTTCTCTAACGGAGGAAACGAAACAGTCCATACATTGTTTTACGTCATTTTTGGAATATAACACTTACACATCATCAAACTTTTTTGTAGTTTATAACTTTCAAAAAATATAATCAACCATATTTTCCCATTATATGGTTTGTTTGCAGTATAATGTAAAACTACTTATTTTTTAAAACGATTTTTCCTGCCCAACTCGTTGAATTAGGGATTTCAAATCGTGGCATTCAAAAAAAGTTGGGTTGGGTTTCGTTTCACTCAACCCAACCTACCAGTCTACCAGTCTGAAGTAATTTGTTAGGCTTAGTACACTTCGTCGTGTGTGCCAATTTCAAGCAAGAGAATATCGTCTGCTTTTTGTTTTTCATTTTTTACAAAGTCAAATACTATTCGCAAGTCGTAGCCGGCGCTACAAGCCCATGATCCCAATAGCTTGCCTTTGAGTTTATGCGTTTCCAATCGGGGATCAAAAGGATCTTTTGTCAAAAGTTCCAGTGTTTCTTCAATATCCTGCTTAAGGGTTTGATGTTTCTTGGTAGTTCGTTTTAAGGTTCTTAAAAAGGTTTTGCCCCAAACGAGTCTTCTCATTTGGAAAGGTCCTTCATTAGATCGTCTACAGTTCCTCTTCTTACTTCTCCTTTGGCATATTCATCTCTTGCTTTTTTGATATTTTTTACAAGTAAATCTCGTCGTCGATCTATTAACCTGTGTCGAATAATATCAATTAGGTTTTCTTGTTGACGTTCGGGTAACGATTCAACAATATCTATAGCCTCTTGAAATATCGGAGTTTTTTGCTTGTACATTCTTGACACCTCCTAATAGTTTTATTTTCCTTTGCCGGTAAAATGCAAAACTACTTATCAACTTTCATTAACCGCGAATGAACGTAAATTGACGCTAATAGTGCAGACACCTTTCTTCAGCCAGCCGTCTGTGGCGTCAAGTTTGCATATACCCGGCAAATCGCGTCGGCCAGCTTGTCGGGGTCGTGGCGGATCAGGTCTTGCTTTTCCCAGAGGATGCGTTTTTGCTCAAGGTCTTCAACCAGATCGGCCATTTTGACGTTTACTTTCAAACGAGAGACACTTTCCTCCATCAGCACAACGTCTGCCCCCTCTTTCTGGTATTTTTCAAGGATTGATTTGCGGGGGATATTGTTGTTCACGAGAATGTAGTCCAGCACCCCTTCCCCTAAATATTTGATAATCGTGCTAATGTGGTTGAAAACCTTGTATTTGTCCGTTTGGCCGGGCTGGGTAACGATGTTGCATATATAAATCTTCGTTGCCTTACTTTGCCGGATTGCATTTCTGATGCCCTGTACCAATATGTTTGTTACCAGGCTTGTATAAAGGCTGCCGGGGCCTATAATAACGATGTCTGCTTTTAAGATTTCTTCTATCGCTTCCGAGGGCGCCGCCGCGTCCGTATTTTTCAGGAAGGCGTTCTTTATGGGCGCCTTTCCCAACCCGCGCACGTTGAATTCCTCCTCGACGTAGGCGCCGTCTTCCAGCTCTGCGCAGATGTGCGTATTGGTCAGGGTGGAAGGGAGTACCTTTCCTCGAATATGGAGTATTCTGCTGGCGGTCTTAATGGCTTGTTCAAAACTACCCGTTATGTCCGTCAGCGCGGTCATTAGTAGATTCCCAAGACTCATGCCATCCAGCGATCCCCTGTTAAAGCGGTACTGAAACAGTTGGTACAATTCCCGCTCCTGCTCTTCCGTTTCAGAAAGCGCCACAAGACAGTTTCTCACGTCTCCGGGGGGAAGTATTCCAAACTCATTCCGCAAAATGCCTGAACTTCTGCCGGAATCCGTCACACCAACAACGGCAGTAAGATGTCTGCTGTACGTCTTTGCGCCTTCCAGTAAAATAGGAAGTCCCGTGCCTCCGCCGATGGCGACAATCTTAAGCGTATCCGGTATTTTCCCCATGTTATTAAGCTGGAGGATCGTGGGTATTTGAAAGATGCGTTTTATCTTGTAGTCCGGTTTATCGTGTCCATTATCGACGGGTTCATTTTTGAACCTGCCATGCAGCATTTGGATGGTTGTCATGCACATGGATTTGGCGATCCGTAGCTCATCCCGTACCCTATCCCCGACCATGACGGTTTCTCCCGTGCTGATGGAGTGTCTGCCAAGGATATCGAGAATACAATCTTCCATACGAAGACCAATTTCCTGGTCATTAATGATTATTTCATCGAAGTATGGTTTTAATCCCAGTATTTGTATCTTTTTCTCCTGTCGTTCGTACACACCCACCGTTAACAGAAAGAGCTTGTAACCCTTGCCTTTTAATTCTTGCAGAGTCGGTATGACGTCAGGAAATGGCTTGATTTCAACAACTTCACTACTGTTGTATGCCTTGTATGCAAGGCTGACCAGCTTTCTATCCGCCTTGTACCGGTTCACGATTTCATTGAACACGAGGTAATAGGGGCCGTGTTTTTCGGTAAGTTCCTTTTGCAGGGCATACACCTCTTCTTCGCTGCAAGGCAATCCAGCTTCAACCATTGCCTTGGCCGCACGCCTCCGCGATGCGTCGATAAGCGAGCCGGTACAATCGTAGAGGGTGTCGTCCAGATCGAAGATTACAGCCTTTATTTTCATATTTATTCCTTACGATAAGTGTTGTTTTCGTAATTTGTTCACGAATACGTGAGCATACCGTACCGGTTCTGGAATACGGTATCCGCAACAAGTTCTTAAAACCGCACTGATGGCCGACGCCAGTGATATTTTATGCCCGATAGAAACGAAAATGGGTTTTGTGTTTACTTTTGTTCGAAGCGCCACACCTACGGTCTTGTTCTTATAGATGAGTTTTGAGTACGCGCCGGCGACGTTTTCCACGTCTTCATGCTCACCTACCAGCCGGCTTTTCGCGCACCCGATAGAGGGCGTATCAAGGATTAGTCCTATGTGCGACGCCAAGCCAAAGTTGCGGGGATGGGCAATTCCCTGCCCATCAAACAGGATGACGTCAGGATTGGCCTTTAGTTTACGGAATGCTCTAAGCAGGATAGGCCCCTCACGAAACGACAAAAGGCCTGGGATATAGGGGAATCGCGCCTTACCCGTGACCGCGCACTCCTCAATCAATTCCAAATGGCCGTTTAACCGAAATACGACAACGCCCGCAAAAAATCGCTCGCTCTGCTTGTCGTAAGAGATATCCGCTCCCGCTATTATCCTAATTGCGCCCCGTTGTTTTCTAAAAACCAATAATTTCTTTAATGCCGTTTGAACCTGAACGGCCTTTTTACTACTTATTCGCCACGAGTGTAGTTGTTTAAATTTCAAATTGCCCTCGTAGTGCGGGGGTTACCCCCCGTTGTGTGTGCATTCCCAATGTCGTTACTGGCCATGAAGGACGGCGCTGCAAAAAACCACTGATCCGTTGTAGGGGCGTATTGCAATACGCCCCTACGTGTGAACGTGAAAAATGTCGCCTAATACCTATTTTAACCCATTTGGAAAAAACCATACCCGTGCATCACGGCGCTTCCAACTCTTCAATCTTGGGTAAGTCGTGAATATCTTTTAAGCCAAAGTATTCGAGAAATCTTTTTGTCGTGCCGTAAAGCAAAGGGTGCCCTAACGATTCATCCCTTCCCGCAACCTTGACAAGGTCCTTCTCCATAAGCAGCCGAATGATTTGGCCGGATTGTACTCCCCGTATTGCTTCCACATCTGCCCGTAAAACGGGCTGTTTATATGCAATAATAGCCAGTGTCTCAAGAGACGCCTGGGAAAGTTTTGCTTCTCCCGATTTTTTCCGTAGTTTCGCTATCCACTCATAGTAGTCCGGTTTCGTATAAAACCGATAGCCGCCTGCAACCTCTTCAATTTGAAAAGACCTTCCCTGCGCCTCATAATCGTTTCTTAGGTGTGCAACTGCCTCCAGAATCTTGTCGTGTTCGACGTCTCCGATAATATCCGCCAGCTTACGGAGCGTCACCGGCTCTTCTGCAGCGAAGATGAGAGATTCAACAATAGGTTTGATTTCTTCGGCGGTTTTCATAGATTGTAGTTTTTTGAAAAACAACCCCGGAGGGGTGAAATATTAATAGCTAAAACGCAAAATACAATAAAGCTCCAGAGGAGCGATATAGTGTTTAGACGCCTTATATACCACTCCTCTGGAGCTTGACCTCGGTGTAGATGTTCTTTCTATTAACATACCGCTCCTCACGGAGCTTTTCAGGGTATTTTACATATCTCACACAGATTACGCCGGCAGCAAAAGCGGTTATTTTATTTCCCATTCCGTTGGTTGAATACTATGCGTAACCTTTTCAAGGGCATTCTGCACCGCGTTGATTGCTGCTTTTGTAGATATGGTAGCGCCGGTAATGGCCAGTATTTTTTCAGGGTCAGGTACCTTTGTTACGACGAGCTGGTGGCTCGTTTTATGCATGAACTGTTCCTGAAACCACGGTTGTGGCTTATCGGCAGACCTGGTTGGCTGTTTAATGTTTTTTGCCTTTTTCGCTTGTTCCATAATGGGTAATTTCCACGAAGGAACGCCGTTGTCATCAATGAATGATTTTACGACGAAGGACTCCCCCCCCCTTCCAAAAATCAAGCTCCACCACGTTGCGTTGCTTTCCACCTCGGTCATCTTTGTGCCGAGTCCGGGGGTTTCGTTTTGCGCAAGGACGCTGATTCCAAGGACTTTTTCGAAATGGGAATCGACGCCTACCATCACTTTTATTTTGCTCGAATATCCCTGTGCTTCGCCGCATGCCGCATAGCCAACAATCTGACCGGACTTGTCAAGCCCTTTATAGATACGGTCACTGTCCGGCACGTTGGATGGCGTGACTTCTACCGGCTCACCTTCCAACCCCGGCAACACCTTATACAACGCCTCCGTGCGAGCGGTCTGCTCCTTCTTCTTGATAGTGTTTTTTGTCAGCAGAAACGTTGATGATACGCCCAAAGAGGCCAGAAGAGAAACAATGGTTAATGTTATCGTATATTGAGCCTTCTTTTGCATCTGTCTTAAACCTTCTTTATTTTAGAACCATACAACCGCGGTTTCGTAAACCGGTCAATAAGCGGTGTTGCGGTATTCATGAGTAATATAGAATAACAGACACCTTCAGGATACCCGGAATAAAAGCGTATCAGCGCCGTCAGCGCCCCAGCGCCTACGGCAAAAATGATGAGTCCTTTTTTTGTCAAGGGCGAGGTTACCATATCGGTGGCCATAAAAAATGCCCCCAGCAGCAGCCCACCCGCAAAAATGTGATAAAATGGGTTATTAGCCCACGGCGTCGCTACCCGTGGGGGTAAAAACATGGCCATGAAAAAAACGACGGCAATATAGCACGTGGGAACGTACCATTTGATATACCGTTTATAGATCAGATAAAAACCGCCCAGCAAAAGGGCGATTACGGAGGTCTCTCCTATACAGCCCGGGACGTTTCCGATAAGCAACTCGGCAAACCGGTATGTTTCGGCGCCGGCCTCCTTTGCCAACGGGGTGGCCCTTGTTACGGCGTCTATCAGTTTGCCGTCGGCATCGACCTTCATGATATTGTGGAAAAGTTTGTCCATGCCATGCGGGTTTAAAATACGCCAATCTGAATTGATGGTGGCGGGATATGCCACCTGCAGAAATGCGCGTGCCGCGAGGGCCGGATTCCAGATATTGTTTCCTAACCCGCCAAAGGTGTGCTTTACGATGGTAATAGCAAAGAACGAGCCTGCCACCGGCACGTACCACGGAACGCTGGGCGGCAAGGTGTATGCCAGTAATATTCCCGTAACGACGGCGCTGCCGTCTTTGATGGTGTTCAAAACGGGGAGTTTTCGTAATTGCAGCACGAACATTTCCGAACAGACTGCGGCTATACAGCTTAAAAAGACTATGTAAAGGCTGTAATATCCAAATACAAAGGCGCTCGCAATCCCTGCGGGGATTAAGGAAAGCGCCACCCCCCACATGATTCTGGGAATACTCTCAACGTCCCGGATATGCGGAGACGCGCTCACTATTAATGAATTGTTGTCTTTAACCTGATCGGTCATGGGAACTCTAAAAAGTTAAATTTATTATTGTTAGATTTTTACTATTAGTTTATACACGTCTTGTTGGCAAAAATGTGTTTTATGAATTGCCACCGAATGTCGAATATTGAACAAGGAATTTCGAATTACGAGGTTTTCTTACCCACTTCAACATTCAATATTCCTGGCTCGATATTCGAAATTAATTCTCCGTATTTAAAGATGCAACACAATGCCAACATAATTCCCCTCCTGTTAGGGGTACAGGGGTGGATTTCCCGTATTTATCTATACCTTTACCTTTTGCTTCGCAATCTCTGCCTTTGCAAATTTAATGAGGTGGACGATGGGTCTTTTGGCAGGACAAATATAGCTGCAACAACCGCACTCCTTGCATTCCACTATGCTACTTTCCTTCGCCAGGTTGAACTCCTTTGCCTCACATATAATGCTTAATTCACTGGGATTGAGTCCGTAGGGGCAGCTATCTATGCAGCGTCCACACCGTATGCAGGCGTGCGATTCCCACTGCTGCGCGCTTTTCTGCACGAGGATACCACCCGTGCCTTTGATGGTGACTGCCGTATCGATTTTACCCTGGGCAATACCCATCATAGGTCCCCCAAAGATAACCTTACTTATATTTGGGGCAACCTTGGCCTCGTCCAACAACTGTTTGATAGGCGTTCCCAATCGTACCAGGAAATTCCGAGGATCATCCACGCCGTCTCCCGTAACGGTAACGATTCGCTGGATGAGCGGTCTTTTGAATTTCACCGCCTCATATATGGCAAAGGCAGTCCCCACGTTAATTACCATTGCGCCTACTTCAAGGGGTAATTGGGTGGGCTTGAATTCTCGGTTCAACAGCGCCTTAACAAGCTGATGTTCGGCCCCTTGCGGGTATTTTACCTCAACGAGGTCTATTTTAATTTGGGGGTCATTTGCTAAGATATCTTTGAAAAGGTTATAAACGTCCTTTTTGTTCGCCTCAATACCGATGTGCGCCTGTTTGCACCCGATACACTTCAACACCAGTTTCAAACCCTGGATAATTTCGTGGGGCTTGTCCAGCATAAGCCGGTAATCACAGGTGAGGTACGGCTCGCATTCTGCGCCATTCATAACAACCGTATCGATGGTCTTGTCTTTCGGAGGGGTAAGCTTTACGTGCGTGGGAAAGGTCGCGCCGCCCAATCCGACAATGCCTGCCGCCTGAATACGCTGCCGGATTTCGTCTGAAGAAAGCGTGTCGAAAGCCGCGGGCAGTTCTCCGTCATCAAACCAGGCATCTTCTTCGGTTTTTTCTATAATTACAGCAGGTGATTTTGCGCCCGTGATAGGATGTGGCCAGGGTACGACGTCCATCACCTTGCCGGAAATGGAGGCGTGCACGTGGGCGGAAACAAATCCCTGCGACTCGCCAATCATCTGCCCTTTCTTAACAACATCGCCTTTTTTTACCAACGGCTTGCAAGGCGCCCCGATGTGCTGGCTCATAAGCAAATAAGCCGTTTTGGGGACGACGGCGGTTACTTCGTTTTTCTCCCTTGTGAGATGTTTTCCATCGTCTTCAGGATGTATGCCGCCAACGAAGGTTTTCAATCTCGATGTTTGATGCATTGTCATAGTTTTAATGGGCGCTTTATCCGGTAACACAGTAGACTGTTGCTTGCCCTATCGTAGTCCAATCAGTGTCTTATAAAAATATTTTTTTCGCAAATAAGAGAAGTAATCACACAAAGACTTTCTCTTCCGACTCGTTCGGGTTAGGTCTATCTCAATGCGCGATCAATCTGCCTCACGGCCTGTTTTAAACGCAGTTCATTTTCCACAATAGCCAACCGCAAGTAGCCCTCTCCGTTTTCACCAAAAGCCGCGCCCGGCGCAACGGATACTTCTGCTTCTTCCATGAGCTTAAAGGCAAAATCCATCGAACCCATTGCCTTCCACTTTTCGGGAATGGGCGCCCAGACAAACATCGACGCGCGCGGTTTCTTAATGTCCCACCCGATACGGTTCAATCCGTCGCAAAGCACGTCCCGCCTGGACTGATAAATTTGCGCTTGTTCTTTGGTATATTTGTTGCATTCCCTGAGCGCTATGATTGACGCGATCTGCACGGGCTGGAAAATACCGTAATCATAATACCCCTTTACCTTTCCCAGTGTGGCCACAATCTCTTTATTTCCCACGCAAAACCCCAGCCGCCAGCCCGCCATATTAAACGACTTCGACATGGTATTAAACTCCACCCCGATATCCTTGGCGCCTTTCACCTTTAAAAAGCTAGGTGGCTTAAAGCCGTCGAAGGCAATTCCGCAATAGGCAAAATCGTGGACAACGATAATATTGTACTTTCTGGCAAACGCCACTATTTCTTCAAAGAAACCCAATTCGACGGTAACAGCCGTAGGGTTATGGGGAAAATTCAGGATGAGAATCTTGGGACGCGGCATAAGGCTCTTTATCGTATTGATCAGGTTCGGCAAAAAGGTCTCATCATCGGTAAGCGGCACACTGACTACGCTACCGCCAGCCAAATTCACGGCGTGGATGTGAATAGGAAACGCAGGGCTAGGCACAACTGCGGTATCGCCCGTCTCCAACAACCCCAAACACAGGTGGGATATCCCTTCTTTTGACCCGATGGTGCAGACAACTTCTTTTTCCGGGTCCAGGCTGACGTCGAACTGCTTCTCGTAATACCGGGCAACCTCACGCCGCAGATTAAACAAACCGGTGGCGGAGACCGTGTATCGGTGGTTTCTGGGGTCTTGTACGGCTTCGCACAACTTCTGGATGATCGGCTGCGGGGTGGGGTCGTTGGGGTTTCCCATACCGAGGTCGATAATATCGATGTTGTTACGTCTCTTTTCGTACTTTAGCGCATTCAGTCGGCCAAAAAGATATGGCGGTAATTGCTTAACCCTATTTGCAACATTAATAACAAATTCTTCAGACATTGGATATTTTTGTAAATAAATAATGGATATAAACCCCCTTTCGAGGGTTTATTGAGTATTAAAAAACGTTAGCGTAGCTAAGCCTCAGAGACCAATTAAAAAAGTTTGAAACCACAGATTACACAGATTAAAAAAAGCCAAATATGCGGTCACCTCAACGCATAACTAATGGGTATTATTAACCCAAAATCTGTGTAATCTGTGGTTCCAGTAGTTCTTTCAAAACATAACTCGTTTGTAATGGTGAACCCGGACAACTTATTTACTTTACGTTCAGATTTTTAGTGATTGACGCGCTTTCTACCAGATTCAGAAGCCAGGGACCGAGCCGTTCCTTATATTGCTGATTTCTGGCAATTTTCTCCAATTCCCCTTTTACCGATTTAAATCCCTTGCCGTTTGCAGCCTTTTTACCGGTAATTTTAATTATGTGATGCCCGTAGTCCGTTTTAATGATGTCGCTAAGTTCCCCAACCTTGAGGCTCGCCACTTGTGAGCCAAGGGTGTCCTTAGGACTAAAGGGCTGCATCTTCCCGCCTCTGGCGGCCGTAACACGGTCAATGGATTCGCTTTTAGCAAGCGCGGCAAAATCCGCGCCCGATCGTAATTTCTGAAGCGCTTCTTCCGCCTCCCGGCGTGATTTATAGACGATCTGGTTGGCCTCTATTTTTTCACCATATTCCAGTTCATAAACCTTTTGGAGGTCTTCGTCCGTAATGGTAATGGTCTTTGCTAAAACCTTTTCGGCAAGAAGTTCTATTTCAGCCTGTTTTTTCATCTTCCTGGAAAGTCTTTCCTCGAGTTGTAAAAGGCTACCCCCCATTTTGACTAACTCTTTATCAAGGTCTGTCCTGTCTTTAATCTTGTAATTGGCCATCAAGCCGTCAATCTCGTTACCAACCAAGGTTTTCAGCCTTTGTTCCACTTCCGCGCCGGTAACGATAACCCCTTCTTTTTCCGCTGCCTGGTAAATCAGCGTTCTTCTGATAAGCACGTCCAGGGCTTCCTCTCCATACGTTTCAACCAGGATATCGTAAAGTTCTTGCCTCTCAATCTTTTTGTTATTAACTAAAGCAACGATATTGCTATCTTCAATGGCCGGTTGATTGTTTTTCTGAGGAGAGGCTGGCGGCGTGGTCTTCTGAGCAGCCGGCGGTGGACTCTTCTGAGAAGGGGCTTTAGAGCTTTTTGACGTTTCTCCCAAAACGTTTTGGGCAAAAAACACACTTGCGGAAAAAACTACGACAGAAAAAAAAGACACATTCGTGGAAATCTTTGTTCTTTCACATATCATAATGTAACGAATAACCGTACCTATAGAATATTTTGTATTAAAGTAAATTTGATTTCCGATTATATCACAGTTAAAATTACAGTGTCAATGTTTTTTGGAATACAGCAGGGTTCCGCCCGGATTACCGGAAAGATTTTGCGGCACCGGCCGGGAAATACCGCGCGTTAAAATTCCGGCTTAAATGGTTTAAACTGCTTAAGCGGCTTACAGGAGTTCAAAGATGTCTGTGGAAAATCCGGAAGTAACGGCAATCATACTGGCAGGCGGCAAAAGCCAAAGGATGGGGTCAAATAAGGCGCTCCTGAAATACGGAGATACTACCTTTATTGAGCGCCAGATAGCAAGACTCAGTAAAATCTTTCAAGAAATCATCCTGTCTGCAAACGACACAAGCATCTATGCGCATTTGCTTCTGCCCGTGGTTCCCGATGTAATACCGGGAAAAGGGCCGCTCAGCGGCATCTGCGCGGGAATCATGCACGCCACAAACCATTACACCTTTGCGGTCGCTTGCGACATGCCTTTTATCAGCGAAGAAGTAATTCTTTATCTCAAACAATTTATCACGGACTACGATGTAGTCGTCCCCCGGACGGAACGCGGCCTGGAACCTCTGCATGCGTTTTATTCCAAGAATTGCATTCCACCCATGCAGCAGTGCCTCAAAGAGGGACGATTGAGGGTCATCGATTTTTTTTCAGAAGTAAAGGTAAAAATTGTCAACGAAGAGGAACTCAGGGTGCTTGCCCCTGCCATTCAACCGCTCATCAACCTGAACACACCAGAAGAATATAATACCTATTGCAAAATTCCAAGCCAATCCCTCAACAAAAACTGAATGCGGCCAATCAGCAACGACAACCGGCCCATGACCGTATAGCCGAAAGACGCGCCGAAGGAGATCATGAGGAACCATATTCCGATCTTCGACATCTTGCCAATTGTGCCTTTGTGTTCGACGGAAAATATGAAATAGATAAGGACGGAAATGACACCGAGCAGGATTATTAAGGTGTTGATGCTGGAAAGGAAGGTTTCCCCACCGGAAAAAACGGGGTGTAAGGAGGGTTTTATCTGCTGCAGGATAAATGCGGAAATGACACGCGGAATGCTAATGCCGGCACCGAGTCCGACGACAAACGCAAACGTCCAGCGGCTCAGCCACGATAACTTCCTCGAAAATCGCAGGAGCATGAAGATGCCCAGTAAAGAAGGACAGAGTAACGCGTACTGCGGGGACTTCTCTGCGGCGCTTGAAAACAGGGGAACGATGAGAGGGTCGTACAGGTCGGGTTTTAAGAAATTAAACCAGGTAATGATGATGGTGTAGCCCAGGGAGACGCCTACGTAAAGATTCTCCGCAATTTTGAAGGCAGGGTTGTCCTGGTACAGGAAGCTGTAGACGGCCAGGGTAATACCCGCCCCCAGGATGATCCCAAAACCATCCGAGGAAAAAGGGAGCTTGCCAAACGCCATTAAAATAATATTGACGAACACGAACAACCCAACGGTTCCTATCAGGATAATAAAGTTTGTCTCCCTACGCATTTCGTACCCCGGACCTCTTAGAAATGAAAAATACCACATTGCCAAATATAACAAAGATGATGATGATGACGTGCACCACGCTCTGGGGACGCATCCCACTTACCGCGTTTGCCTTTTTATTCACCAACGCCTCGTACTCCGCCGCACCTTTGAGACCGCCCAGCAGGCCGTTCAACTGTTTGGATTGGAGAAACGGATACATATCGGGACCCATCACCGCCGTGCAACCGGCGCCCATCTCGAATTTGTATTTTTCTTTTCCATACACCAGCCAGGTTTCTATCATGGTTCCCGCGGCGAGATCGAAGAGGTAGCTAATCTGTCTGAGCGAATCTACGCCCTGCAAAGCGGGCAGCGTTGCGGTGTCTTTTCCGTAATAATCCTTGGGGAAGGCGGTATACAGGTTTTCTCCCATGTTGATGATGAGGGAGGCGCCGCCGGGCTTGTACCCCAAAAAGACGTAATCTTCTCCGTAGTTTTTCTGATATTGTTTTGCTACGGAGTTCATTGCCAGGTCTGCAAGGCCGGGCGCCCCGGTGTAGTGTGTCATCCCTATCACCTTCAAATCCCTGCTGAAGCAGTGATGGAGAAAGGCAATAGCCATAGGCTGCAGCTCTTCTTTGGAAGAAGGATCGTAATCAAAGGATATCATAACGCGGGAGCCTTGCGGCAAGGAGTCTATTTTTTCATAAACCCCCTGAACCGGCTCCGAGGCGGGGATAGGCAACTCAAATTTTATAATGAGAGAGCCGATTACCGCCACCGTTATGACCGCAAAGATGATCCGGCGATCTATCCGTAAAAACCTTTCCATCGCCATTAATCGCCCCCGCCCAGATAAGACCGCTCGATGCCAATGATGATTTTAAGCGAGGTGGCAACCGCCCCCAGGCTTACACCCAGGAGGATGCCACGCTTTGCAGCAAGGTTCGGCACCGCCATAATCCAGTCGGCTATTGCCGGGATATAGTGAGAGATGTAATTCCCAATCGGCACCCTTCCCAGCATGACGAGGACTGCCGCAACCAACAAAACGGTTGATTCCCTTGTGCGCGCGCGAAAGGTGCGATAGGCCGCCGAGGCAATAAAGAAGGCCAATATAGAGAATATCGTGGCGCCCGCCGGCACCTGCACGTAGAAATACAACCAGTCGAACATGGTGCCGTCTTGTTTGTCGTTCCAGAAAAATTTCCCGCCATTCAGGGAGCCAAATATGAGGGTGATGATCGCCCCGAAATAGACGAATACGCTGTATCCCCAGCCCTCAACCCTTCTTTTAATCCTTGTCCAATGGAGGTGGAATAGGCTATATGCCCCTATGAAGACGGCAAATCCTGCGATAATCCTGTCCCACCGGGTTACAAATTCCAGCAGGTTCTGCGAGTATTTGCTGGGAACGTAATACTGCATGGTCATGAGCACGCCCATGACGAAGGCAATGACGAGCGGAACGGTGCGTTTGAGAAAGTTCATGGTATAAAATTTTCACCTGAAAACGAGCGAGGCTGGGCCTCGACTCAAATAAAAACGTTTGCAACCACAGATTACACAGATTTTAGATTATCTCTTAAACAAAATCTTCCGGCTGTATGTATATGCCCCGTAGGGACAACAGCTAACAGGCAGGCAATTCATTGCCTGTTTCAGATAAAGTCCCGTAGGGACGGCTGAAAATAAAGTCGCACAGGCAATAAATTGCCTGCCTGTTACCATAAGTTCCGATGGAACAAAAAGGCTTTGCTGCGCTACGTCACCACCCCATTACTACACCGCCACAAACAAACGCGTAATAAATTCCAGCCCAAAACTGGCCAGGATGGTGCCTAGTATTAATATGATGATAAGCACTCCTTTTCCCACGTCCTGCGCCCGGAGCGTTCCCATGAGCATCGGTTCCCTTGATAAGTAAGCGCTTGCAGCATAAAGTTCTTCCCCAATCAGGGTATAGTCGCAGGTGGTAATAAAAAAGGGCAATTGTGTGTAGGCGTCCGTACCGGCAATCTGGATGGCGCCCGTAGAAGCCCCTGTTTCGGCCAGTATCAATGCCTCCGCGTAGAAATACCCCACAAAGAAATTAGCGGCGGGTTTCTCGCGGGTCATAATACCGCCCACCGCAGCCACGTAAGGAAACTGTTCCGACGCAACGAGAAAGACATTGTCCGGATTATAGGCGTCGGGACGCCCCGCCTCAAGGTAAGATTCCTTCACTACCTCCTGGCTTACCGACATAACGATGGGGTCGTTGTTAACCACCTTCAGATTGGCGTCGTAGTCGGCGATCTTCCGCGCAATCCTGCCCAGGATGCTCGTTGCGGCAATGGTTGAAATACTCCCCATACCGGTAAGCCCGTGCACAAACAGCACGGGTTTGCCCATTTCCGTGGCCCTGCCCAGCGCCTCGTCCACGGCATCCAGCCCTCCGATCTTCCGGAGAAACATATTAGGGCTCCGCCGCGCGTGGACAATGAAATAGAGGATAATGGCAGAGAGTATCACCATAATGACAAAATTATTAATCTTTTTCGTATCTATCCAATTGCCCCTAGCGGCGGTCGAAGCTACCGTACTCAGCATAATTTTAGTGCTGTCACCTATGACCGCTAATTTAAAATAATAGGTCTGCCTCCGGCCTGACGTTTCATTAGGGAAAATCTTCTTGGGGAAGACTTGGACGTAATGATAGTCGCCATTCCCTTTTTTGTATCCATAGATTTCGGGGACGCCCGTCCGGTAGCCGCTATTTGACAGTATTCGTGCGGCTTCTACGGTAAACGCGCCGTCTTTGTCTTTGTCGATGTAAACCACGTAAAAGACGTCGGGTGCGTCACTGGGAGAGGTTGACCATGTCAGCGATATGGAGTCGCCTGCATCGTTAGGGGTATCAAATGCCTGGAATTCCGCAGGAGGCATGAGGAACGTTGTTGTTTGGGCAAGGGCGGCGGTATGAAAGATAACAGCAAAAAGAATAACCGAGGCGACAAGGCATATTTGTCGCACAAAGGTTTTTTTTGACGTCTGTTTTAAAAAAGAATCTATAGAGGCATAAAACAAGTTCCTCTCTCCTTCAAATTGCTCCTGATTTGCAGCCTGGATGTTTACCATCGTTCCGGAGTTATTGCTTCAGTATCTGGAAAAGCTGATCTTTTAAGCCGAGCCTTCGTTTTTTGAGATCTTCCAACGCACAATCATTTCTTGGCTCAATATTATATTCTACACGATATGTTTCACGATCAATCTTGTGATATTCATCAAACAAGTGCTTAAAGTGTTCGTTTGTCATTTTCAGGGTATGAATTTTTTCACGAAACTCAGGGAATTCGTGAACCAGGTCGTGATGTTCGCCTTGCATGTATTATCTTCTCTCTATTGAAATACAAAAATAATTACTACTAAATCCACCGCTTACACAGAGGACAATCTATGCGCTATTGCCGTTTCAACGCCCTTTTCAAGACCTTGCCTGTAGGGCCGTGCGGCAGTTCTTTAAGGAATTCAAAATAGCGTGGCACTTTATAGTGCGGGAGCCTCTGCGTGCAATATTCCCGCATCTCTTCCTCGCTGCACACCACCTGTTCGCGCAGGGCAATAAACGCCTTGGGCACCTCGCCGCGTACTTTGTCCACTACGCCAACAACAGCAACCTCAAAGACCTTTTCGTGCCTGCTTATGACGTGTTCTATTTCGTTGGGCGATACATTCTCGCCGCTGATAATAATTAATTCCTTTTTTCTACCGGTGATCCACAAGAAGCCGTCTTCGTCCAGCTTACCGTAATCCCCCGTCTTGAGCCAACCATCGGGCGTTATCGTTTCCGCTGTTTCCACGGGCAGTTTGTAATAGCCCTTCATTACGTTTGGTCCTTTTACCCATATTTCACCAACATCGTTTGTCGGCAGGTTTTTTCCTTCATCACCTACGATTTTTACCTGAAGGTTTTTCAGAGGAGGGCCGATGCTGCCTGCCCTACATTTTTCAGGTAGATTTACCGAGACTATCGCAGTAGATTCGGTCAGGCCGTACCCTTCGGTTAAAGGGACAGGAAACGCCTTGTTGAATGCCTGTAACACGTCACCAGGCAAAAGCTCGCCGCCGGACGTACAGAGCCGCAGGGTGCTCAGATCGTTTTTGACAGATTCCAGGGTTCGCAGGAGTACGCGGTACATAGAAGGTATAGCAAACAAGGACGTGATTTTAAATTTCTCTATCATCTCCACCACCTTCGGCCCGGAAAATCGGGCTAGATAGACAGCCGTTGCGCCCTTGCACATCGGGAGTATCAGGTTCGTGGTTAATGCATACGTGTGAAAGAGGGGGAGAACGCCGAGCAGCACGTCTTTTTCCGTAAATTTAAAGGCTGTTGCACAACCGTCGAGGTTACTGAGAAAATTTTTGTGGGTCAGCATAACCCCTTTAGGATTGGCGCTGGTGCCCGATGTATACAGCAGCGCGGCCAAATCTTCGTCATTTTCCTGTTTAATGTCTTTTACTTGGTGCGCCGCTACTGTGGCTGATTTGCTTTCCTCAACGAGAAAAATAATTGCCGCTTCATTAGCGATATAGGGTTTAAATAGGCTATTGGTAAAGAGGGTATTGATGTCTGCGTTTCGGATGACATACGCCAGTTGTGCCGGTGAAAGCAGATAATTCAGCGGAACGGGTGTTTTCCCGGCCAAGAGGATGCCGTAAAATGCGGCAACAAATTCTTTGCAATTGTGAAGGAGTATTCCTACGTGTTTACTTACGCTTGTGGATGACAGACGTCCTGCGTATTGCGTGGCCTCACTCCAAAGTTCGTCAAAGGTTATTGCCCCATTTTGATCAATGACGGCGGTTTTTCCAGGGAGTCTCTTACACGTATTTAAAAAGGCGGTTACCAGTGTCATTTATATTTTACGCATTATCGTTTTCGTTGAGGTTTATCTTTACATTCCGGCGACGTTAGTCATGATAGGGTTGTTCTTCTTGAATGCCGGTAGAACTATTACGTATCTCTTGACACTTAACCTTTACTATCGTCCATTTCCAGTTCCATAATCTTGCTTCTCATGCGTTTTTTATCCATCTCATCTACGTCACGAATCTCACTGTTGCCAAGGGCCTCATCAAGATTATATTTTGACTTGGTTTCTCTTTCGTTGTCTTCCTTTTCCTCTTCCTCTTTACAGCTTATGCAGAGTGTGGTAAAAGGTATGGCCTTTAATCGCGCCTTTTTTATTAAGCAGCCGCATTGCTCGCAGGTGCCGTAATGTCCTGCCTTTATTCGTGCCAGCGCGTCTTCAATTTGTTTTAATTCCCTGGCATCTTCTTCAACGAGTTGCATCTCCATATCGCTACTTAAACTGCTCGATGCAATCTCGGCAACGTCTGTAAGCTTCTCGTTATTGTCATCTTTTTGTTTCTTGAACCGTTCTTCCACGTCTTTTAATAGCGCGCTTTTTTTGGCTAAAAGAAGGGTTTCCATTTGCTTCAACTCTTTGCTTTGCATGAGACAAATAACTCCTATTGCAAAAAACTAAACGTCTAAATTTCTTACTTCAAGGGCATGTTTTTCGATGAATTCTCTTCTTCTTTGAACGTCTTTTCCGGCTAGCGTGCTGAAAATAGAGTCTGCCTTGGCGGCGTCTTCTACTTTTACTTTAAGCAGCGTCCTGGTATTGATGTTCATAGTAGTTTCAGCAAGCTCTTCAGCATTCATCTCACCTAACCCTTTGTATCGCTGTATTTCCAGTCCTTTTCTTCCCATTTCGCGCACCTTGGAAAGCACGTCGCTCAAGGACTTGACCGGGATTTCATTTTCTCCCGAAATGAGTTTGTAATCACACCTCCCGATATCGTTATCGCCTATGCAACTATCTATGGAATGAACGTAATTTTCTATAGCATAAATAGTTTTTTCCAGTTCCTTGCTCTCATAGTATTCTACAACCTCTATTGCCTCCTCTACTGCCTCGTCTGATTGTTTCTGCGCATTATTTTCTACTATTTCAAGTTCCTTACCAGCAACGGACTGTCTCTGCTTTATAAATTTTTCCAGGTCTTCTTCCGTGTAAATAAAGTTTATTTTACCCTGATGTGTTACCTTGTAAAGGGGAAGTTTTCCCGTTTCTTTATCACGTAATTTCAGGTATTTATCAAGGGAAATACCTTTTCTTTTTAGTATTTTTTCACTTTCTTCTATGTGTGTCAGGTGCTGCAGGAGTTTTTTAAGTTTGGAACTATCTAATTTTTCTTTTTTACCGTTTACAAATTCGAGGACGGCATCTTCTGCACCTAATGTTACCAGGGTTTTCTGCAACTCTTTATCGTCGTAAATATATTCAATTTTTTTATTTTTCTTCACCTTATACAAAGGCGGCAGTGCAACGTAGATGTGACCTTTTTCAATAAGGGTTATCATCTGTCTGAAGAAAAACGTCAAAAGAAGTGTTCTTATATGAGCTCCATCAATATCAGCATCTGTCATGATAATAATCTTTGCGTAACGCAGCTTGGTTAAGTTGAATTCGTCGGTGCCTATACCTGTACCCAGCGCGCATATCAGTGTTCTTATTTCTTCGTTACCCAGCATCTTGTCGATGCGGGCCTTCTCCACGTTTAATATAACGCCCTTTAGCGGTAGGATGGCCTGAAAGTTACGGTCTCGCCCCTGTTTTGCCGTGCCACCTGCAGAAATACCCTCTACAAGAAACAACTCTGACGTTTCAAAGTCGTTGGACGAGCAATCTGCCAGCTTACCCGGCAGGCTACTGCTGCTGAGCGCCCCTTTTCTCCTCGTTAGGTCTCTGGCCTTTCGTGCTGCCTCTCGCGCCCTTGCTGCTTCGATTCCTTTATTGATAATTGCTTTTGCAGTCGGTGGGTTTTCTTCGCAGTATATATCAAGTCTCTCGTTTACCATGGTCTCTACAATCCCTTGTATTTCACGGTTGCCGAGCTTTGATTTTGTCTGTCCTTCAAATTGTGGATCAGGAAGCTTAATACTAATAACTGCCGTAAGACCTTCCTTGTAATCATCCCCTAACGGCGCTTTTTCATCACCAATCAGTCCTTTGTTTTTTGCATAATTATTAAGCGTTCTCGTGAGCGCCGATCTAAAACCGCTTAAGTGTGTTCCACCTTCTATGGTATTTATATTATTAGCAAATGAGTAGACGTTTTCACTGTAGCCATCGTTATACTGCATTGCCACTTCTACGATGGTACCATTAGCTTCTTTTTCTAAATAGATAATGTCCTGATGAATAACGTCTTTTCCTTCATTCAACTCTTTTATAAAGGCTTTTATGCCGCCTTCATACCTGAACGCCTCATTTTTATCGGTTCTTTCATCTTCAAGGGTTATTTTTATTCCTTTGTTGAGAAAGGCATACTCCCTAAGTCTCTTCGCTATTGTTTCAAAGCAAAACGATATCTCTTCAAATATCTCTCTATCCGGCTTAAAAACAACCTTTGTGCCTCTTTTTTTAGTAGTTCCTCTCACTTCTACACTAGACTTAACCTCGCCCTTTTCGTAACGCTGGAAGTATACGTGTCCGTCTCTCTTCACTTCTACTTCAAGCCATTCGCTGAGGGCGTTTACTACCGATATCCCTACCCCATGTAAACCACCGGAGACCTTATAACTCTTATGTTCAAACTTACCACCCGCGTGTAATACCGTCATAACAACCTCTAGCGCGGACTTATTTGTCTCCTTATGTACATCAACAGGGATTCCCCTGCCGTCATCTATTACCATTAAACTGCCGTCGAGGCTTATCTTTACGTTTATATTTTCGCAAAACCCAGCAACTGCCTCATCAACGCTGTTACATACTACCTCTTCCACTAGGTGATGCAACCCTTTTGCCGTTGTATCACCGATGTACATTGCAGGTCTTTTTCTAACTGCTTCTATGCCGCCAAGCACCTTTATAGATGCAGCGTCATATACGTCTTCTTTTAACGGCAAACTACCTTCTTTCATTCTTATTCACTGTCCCCACTTTAAAGCGAATGTCTCCAATGGATTTTACGCCCATAATAGTATTTAATTTGTCAATTATAGCAATCTTTTCAAAATTAGTCAAATGATGAATAAGCGCCGAAGATTCCACATTTACGTACAGTACACTGTTTTTAAATTCAGTAATTTCTGTATTATTACAAATTTCTTCACCAACCGTTTGGCGCCAGGCATCTCTTACTACAGTGTTCCTTTTACTTCCCTTTCCCCTTGGAATTATACCTTTCAGCAATTGGGCAAGCTTTACTGTCCTGTTTTTATTGAAAAAATATCTATCCGGCAGTTCTTGTTTCACTTCTATGTTCCTTTTAACCTTGTGCTGCATCCTCTGTTTCCATAGGCATTACTACACTTACGTGTTCATGACCCGCTCTAAATAATATAGCGCTTTCGTTGTCACCAAATTCCATCGGTATCACATCTTCATCAGATGATTTTAATACATCCAGTATATAATCCGGGTTAACATTTAACTTAAACGTTGGACCTTCGTAATTAATGTTTACCTCTAACTCCGTTTCTCCAACTGCCATTGCCCTGGATGAAAGTTTAAGCTTGTTTTTATCAAAAACACATTCTACAACACGATATCCTTCATCTGTCATAAAAGATGCCATCCTTAGGGCAGAAACCACATCATCCTTTTTAATTTCTATCTTTTTATCATTTTTTTTCGGAATGATATCTTCGTAGTTCGGGTATTGTCCATCGATCAACTGTGATACAATCTCTACTTTTCCTCCCACAAACTGTACCCTTGACTCGCTCATCCCTATTTTTAACACCCCATCCCAATCCGATACAAAACGTTGCAATAACATCAGGCATCTTACCGGAATTATTCCACGTACAGAAATACCCGATGTATTTACCACCTTACGCTTTATAACCGACAGCCTGTTACCATCAGCAGCAACCATTACAATCGTATCTCCCTCCACAATCATAAGAATACCGCTAAGTACGCTTTTTATCTTTACCATAGATACCGCATGTATAACTTTTGAAATCATATTGCTGATGATATTACCCTCTACTTCAACAAAAACCCCTGTTTCAGTAGGCCCAATCTCAGGGAATCGGTTTACATCTTCTCCCATTATTTTAAAATATCCACCCCCTGATTTTAAAAGGCAGCTTCCTTCTCCTATCTCTATAAATATCTCACTACTTGATGCCCATTCCCTAAGAATATTATTTACCCGTGTAGCAGGCAATACAATACCTCCTTCCCCTTCACAGCTAGTTGTATTTATTTCACATCTAACTAATATTTCCAGGTCCGTAGCCATTAAACTAGCAATCCCATTAACTATGCCAATTTTAACTCCCCCCAATATCTGTTTAATAGCCGATGAAGGTACTACGCTGGCAACAAGATTAAAACCTTTAAATAAATCATCACCAATAAAACTTGCTTTCATTCGATATCCTCACTTTATAAATTACTACATTTACCTAAAGTAAGTAACTTAGATAATAATTTAATATATTTATATAAAGTAGTACTATATCACTACAATAGATAACACTTATAGCATACAAATGCCCTTATTATAAAGACATAAATAAAAAAGTTACCTGTAGATAATATATTTATACTTTTAAAGAAAAAGAAGCTACACCCTATTTTAACAAATTCTATCTTTAAACAATCTACAGACTATTAACATGTTATTTCAACAGTTCGCTCTCTAATTTTTTTAAAACAAGAAAGAGGTTTTTGTCTTTTTTTGATAAAGTAGCTATCTTATTATCTGCATGAATTACTGTTGAGTGGTCTCTTCCTCCTATATAGCCACCTATTTCGGATAGAGAAAGGCCTGTGAGTTTTCTCGATAGATACATAGCTACCTGTCTGGGTAATGTTATACTTCTTACCCGGTGTTTTGATAAGATTTGTGATACACTCACATTATATCTCTTAGAGACAGCTTTCAATATAGCCTCTAAACTTACTAATTTTCTACCGTTGGATAACTCATTAACTATTCTTTTAATAGTGCTTAGTGTGACGTTACTTTTTGTCAGTCTTAGTTCTTTATTTAATCTTGCTATAGCACCCTCAATTTCCCTTGTGTTCCCATTTACATTTTCTGCTAAATAAGAAGCTAATTCATAAGGTAAATTGATACCCAGCAAAAGCGCTTTCTTTTCAAAGATAGCAATACGCGTCTCAATAGTTGGTGGGTTTATGCTGCAAAGAAGCCCCCATTTAAATCTGGAAATAAGTCTGTCCTCAAGGAATTTTATAGAATCAGGTGGACAATCACTTGTAATGACGATCTGTTTTTTTGCGTTATAAAGTGTATTGAAGATATGAAAGAATTCATCTCTGCTTCCCTGAGAATTCTCAAAAAGCTGTATATCGTCTATAAGGAGGGCATCAATCCCGCTGTAAAGGCTTCTAAAGACACCCCAGCTGTTTGAACGTATCGTAGAAATATAGTGGCTTATAAAACGTTCACAAGAGAGGTAAAAGGTATTAATACCGTGCTTTACTTGTAAGACGTTGTTTATAGCATGAAGAAGATGTGTTTTACCAAGACCCGAGGAGCCATGTATAAATAACGGGTTATAAGCCTGTCCTGGTGACTCTGCAACAGCAACAGCGGCAGCGTGTGCTAACCTATTACATTGTCCAACGACAAACGTCTCAAAACAGTAATGTTTATTTAAGGAAAGGGCATAGTTATTGTCTTGTGATACGTTTACCGTATTATCTTCTACCGGTAAATATGTGGAATGATCATACATCTCACTATCTGTCGAGAATACAACCTCCCGCAGAGAATTTAATATCTTATAAGCTGCGCTGGAAAAAACATCCAGGTAATTAGTATAAAGCCATTCCTTAATGAAGTCATTTGGCGCAATAAAGGTGATGCTGTTTTCTGTAATGTTACTTAGCTTCACACCGGAGAACCACATATCAAATTGCTGTGCGGTAACAATTTTTTTTATTTCAGAGAGAACATTTTTTAATATGAAATTTCTTTCAGCAGCAGATGTAGTAGCTACATTTTGGGTTGAAGTAATAAAACCGGTGTTAATGATGTTCGTATTACTTGACATAAGTAAAATAACATGCTCGTAGGCACAGTTTTAACCGTGCCAGCCAAAAATACGCATAAATAAAATAGAAATTCTTGGTAAAACCAGGTTATATAATATACCTTTTAATTGATCCCTGCAGCTTGAAGGATATTTCTTTTTTCCTTTCCAAATAATCACTTTTCCCTAACATAGCAAGCGCATTTATCTTGCCCGCTTCAACACCAGGCTGGTCAAAGGTATTTACATTAAAAAACTTTCCCGCGTATGCCGTTTGTAGCTCATAAAAATAAAAGAGTTGCCCTAGAGAAAATGCTGAAATATCATCAAGCAGTATGGTGCAATTAGGCCTTTTTTGTTCCGTCAGAGCAAGCCGTGTTCCCTCAAACTCAGCCCACATAATGTCATTGAGTGAATGACCATTTAGATAACGAACATCATTGCCGGTATTACCTTCATCAGGTATCAAAACGGTATCTTTAAACTTTTTTATTGCCCAAAAGGTTATAACTTTATCATAAGGTCCTTCCATATAAAGCTGAATTTGCGAATGTTGGTCAACAACACCAACAGCCCTTACCGGTGTGGAGCCTGTATTAATAACTTCCCTGTTTAATGAAACCCTCTTACCAAGACTCTCTGCCCACAATTGGCAAAACCAATCGGCAGCTCCGCTGAATTGGCTTGAGTACGGCATCATAATCAATATATTTTTGCTTTTCTTTGCATAATTTAAAAAATACAATGCTGAAGACATCAGCGCAGGATTTTTCCAAATATCGGAGGATTGACAAGCCTTATCTATAGAAGACGCACCCTCCAGTAAACTACCAATATCTGCACCACTCATCGCGGCAGAAAACAAACCGACGGGTGTTAAAACAGAATATCGTCCACCGATGCCGGAAGGGATGACAAAAGACTTAAAACCTTCACGGTTGGTAATTGACCGCAAGGCGCCTTTCTCAGCATCTGTTGTTGTAATTATATGCCCCTTGTAGCCTTTTCCTAACTTCTCACGCAGTTGTTTTGTTATAATCAAAAACTGTGATATTGTTTCTACCGTGGTACCGGACTTCGTTATAAAATTGTATAAAGTTTCTTCCGGTTTAAGGATGGTCATCAAACTGGAAAATCTTTCCGGATCCACGTTATCCAGAACAAATATCCTGGGGAAATTATTTCTGCTTTTGTCGTCAAGGATGTTGTGAAACGGGTTATTCAGCGCTGCATGAATTGCAATGTTGCCCAGCGCGGAACCGCCAATACCAACCACCACCAGGTTTTTAAATTTACCTTTAAATACCGCCGTAGCTTCAAGTATATCCGCTACCATACCCTTATCGTAGGGCAAGTCTAAAAATGGCAGAGAGCCGCCTGCCCGTTCTTCTTTTAATTCTTTTGCATACTTTGCAGAAAGAGACTCTAATGCCTTCAAATCCTGCTCTGTTATACCATGCTCGGCACCAATGGCGTCTGACATCATGTTATTAAAATCAAAGTGCATTATAAATTAAACCTCCATTTTTATATACCCTGTAGGGGCAACCGCCGATAGGCAGGCAATTCATTGCCTGTTTTCGAGTGACATAAGGTAAATACCCATCAAATGTACGAGATTGTTTTTTAAGGGGATTGTAGGTTCAAAATCCCATCAAAACGCAAGCTTTTGTCTATTTTGTTCCGTAATTCCTCTTCATCAATAGCATAAGGAGCCCCTATTTCGATAGAGCCTGTTACGTTTCCCTGTGCATCGACGGGAATGGGGATACCCGTGTTCCGTAGCCATTTGCCAAAAAGGTTGTTTATATCCCGTTTCACGGTAGTGGGAGAGTTATCTCCCTCCGTGTTTTTTAGGGGAGAAAATTCATCCTCACGCAGAGCTTCCATTATAATACCTCTTTTAACATGCTTAAGGATGTCGAATATAAAGCACTCAAATTTCATGGCATTGTTTTCCTTTGGCGATATTGTTATACCATCCGCATTCAGATAGGGTACCTTTTTTTGGGCAGCATGATAGGGAAGCATACTGCCATCCTGACATACTTGCTCAAGGAAATCCGTGTTCATCAGGTGAATCGCAATGTTCGCTGCCTTATATTTCAACGAGCCATCCGCATTTTGCGCATACATATCCGCCTGAGATAGTTCGCTGTATTCGATGATATGTAATTTTCCATTAACATATCCTATAACGCCCACCCTTTCTTCCGGGTGGAGCTTTTTGACGCTTTTTAAAGATATTTGAGCATGGTTTTTTAAATGATATCCAATAAAAACAGGATCAACCATCCTAAGTAAAACATTATCTACTTGATGGTAAAAGATATTTTTAATGCCGCGTTCCTTCATATTACCGAGGATACCCTTTTCCTTAAGGGCGGTAATTGCACCCCCGTGACCATTAGGACTCATAACAATATTTGATTTTGAATTCATCAGTAAGTTACCTTGTAAGTCGATAACCGGGAGCATGCGTTGGATAAAGAAGTGCACTTGCTTAGGGTCCAGCCCAAAGAAATTCTGTGCGTGGAAGAAGTCCTGTGTTGCAGCGTTGTTGGTTTCACTCGTCATGAGGTACCAGGGAATAATAACCTGAAATTTTCTTTGTATTGCGTATATTTTTTCCGCGTGGAGTTGAAAAATACTTTTTCCGCTGAGCGGCGCTACAGAGAGCATGCCTTTCGGTTTACCGATGCTTAACCTGGTGCCGTCGCCGCCCGCAACGGTAAGAACGGCGATTTCTCCCTTTTGCAGAGACGTCTCACCAATACGTCTTGCCTCTAAGGCAGAAATTTTTTCCCGGTCGTTCACTGGAACGGATATAACGTGTGGGGGTGTTAATTGCGGGCCGGTAGTGAGTACGGCTGTTTGTGTCTTACAAAGAGATTTATTTTTGAAGAGGTCTTGTATAAACAGGAAATCTATGGAGGCGATTTGATGTAAAAGATGATTTTTTTCCGGTCTTGACAGTTCGTTCCACCATCTGAAGATATGAAACTGCGACGCTTCGAAGGCGTTACCAATATATTTCCTGTAACTCAATAAGTCTGTGTCGAGAGTTTTAATAATAAACTCCAGATTCAACTTGCCGTCAGAGCAGATTTTTTCAGGAAAATACTTATACATTATACATTAACCTCGAAGGAAACAGCGGCAATACCTTTTTAGGACAAGTTTAAGCATGGAGTGGTTACAATCACAAAACAACGATAGGTTTTCATTCAAACATTAAGCAAAAAACAAACCAATTATATAGTAGTTTTTTCCCTGAGGCAAGAGATTTCATATCTGTCCCTGCTGTTACATTTATAGAATGCTTGCAAAAGGTAAGTTGAGGTGGTAAATTACCAATTCAAGGATTTCCTTATGAAAAATGATGATTTTTTTAGTGAAGACGTCTTATCCGGTAAGCTGTACAACGGCGCGGTGGTAAAAAAATTGCTGGCATACGTCCTGCGCTATAAGGCGGCCGGATTGCTCTCCGTCTTCCTGGTAATGATTACCACCGCCCTCTTCCTGCTGTGTCCCTATCTCTTCGGGTATGCGATTGATCATGGCATTACCAGGGGAGATAAGTCGCTGGTATACAAAATTGCGCTTGTCCTGCTCGGAATAGAGGCCTTGCGATTGTTGCTGGTTGTGGTGCAAAGTTATTTTATTCAGATGATTGGGCAGAAGGTGATGCTCGATATGCGTATAGACCTCTTCAACCACGTACAGTCGCTCCCGGTTTCCTTCTTTGACAAAAACCCCGTAGGCCGGATTGTCACACGCCTGACAAATGACATCGCTGCCATCGGGGAACTTTTCTCGGCGGGCGTCATTGTTGTTATCGGGGACGTCTGCATCATCATCGGCATCTTTATCGCCATGTTTATGCTCCACGTGAAACTTGCCTTGCTAACCCTGGCAACCTTTCCTCTTATTGTGATAATTGCCCTCTGGTTTGGCGGCCGCATGAAGAACTCGTTTCGTGAGATACGGCGTAAACTGGCGCGTATTAACTCATACCTCAATGAAAACATCACGGGAATGAAGGTCATACAACTCTTTAATCGCGAGAAAAAGAATTATGAAAATTTTGACGGGATTAACAACGACTATTTAAAAGAGCAGGTCAAGTACATCCGTTATTTTGCCGTATTCCAGCCGGCAATCACCATCGTAAGCGCGTTGGCAGTGAGCCTTGTGCTGTGGCACGGGGCGGGAAGGTGTATACAGGGCTTTCTTACCCTGGGTGTTCTGGTGACATTTTTGGCATATATCCACGACTTGTTCGAGCCTATCAGAGATATTGTGGAGAAATATAACATTTTTCAGGGAGCAATGGCTTCGTCCGAGCGGGTCTTTGCCCTCCTGGATGAACAATCGGAAGCCGGATTACCTGGTGCCCAGCCATTCCAAAAGGTCTCCAAAGAAGACGTTAAAGGCGCCGTGCAATTTGAAAATGTTTGGTTTTCATATACCGGCAGCGAATACGTGCTGAAAGACCTATCGTTCCGGATTGAACCGGGGCAATCTGTGGCGCTCGTAGGCGTGACGGGTAGCGGGAAAACGTCCATTGCGAGCGTATTGACCCGGCTCTATGAAATCCAAAAAGGCGTGATATGGCTGGATGGGATAGATATATGCAACATTGAGAAGACGGCGCTGAGGTACATTATCGGATTAGTAAGCCAGGACATTTTTTTATTTTCAGGCAACTTGCGGGACAACATTACTCTTTTCAACCCCGTAGCAGACACAAAAGTCATCGAAACCATTGAGTCGCTGGGCCTGATGCCATTTATAAACCGTATGCAGGACGGCCTGGATACCAGGATATCAGAGCGTGGAGCAAATCTTTCCGTTGGGGAACGCCAGTTTATTTCTCTTACCAGGATCATTCTTTATAACCCTTGTATCATCATCCTTGATGAAGCAACCTCCAGTATGGACCCTATTTCTGAGGTGCTAATCCAGGATGCCCTTCAAAAGGTAACGCAGGGGAGAACCGCTCTTTTTATTGCCCATCGACTCTCCACGATTCTCCATTGTGACAAAATTATTGTCCTCGGCAAGGGTGAAAAAATTGAAGAGGGAAACCACGAAGCGTTGCTGAAAAGGGGCGGGCTTTACAGCCAGTTGTATAAGATATACATAAAGGATGAACTGGCGATGAGGGCGTAAGGAAGAACTTTATCAGAATGTTGCATCCCACGCTTGAGCGTGGGAATGAGTGTAGGGACACGGTGCCCGTGTCCCCACGTATGAACAAAAACAAGCCGCTGCCGGAGATGTAAAGATAATAATACATTTCAAATAAGTTTTTGCTATAATTATTTTCATGACAGACAGAGTAAGTATAAGAAATTTCGATTGGCTATTGTTTTTTATCGTGTGCCTCCTCCTTACGATAGGGATTTGCTTTATCTGGAGTGCATCATCTGAGAAGTTTGTATTCAAACAGATTGTTTGGGTACTCACGGGATTTACCCTTTTTTTTATGCTGCTTTTTATTGATTATCTCGCGTTTGCCTACTATGCGTATGCGATTTATGGGGGCTTGATTTTTGTTCTGGTCATACTGTTGGGGATCGGGTTTTCCGTGAAGGGGTCGCAGAGGTGGCTCTCCCTGGGAACACTCTCCGTTCAGCCTTCCGAATTTATGAAGATTGCCCTGGTACTTACCCTCGCAAGATTTTTTCGTTACAACAAATATGGCATAGGCCTGTTCGACGTCGGGTGTGTGCTTCTTTTGACCTGCATACCGATGGCGCTCATTATAAAACAACCGGACCTCGGCTCGGCGCTGATTTTACTCCCCATCATGCTTGCTATTTTGTATGCCGCGGGCGTTGGACTCTTCTATTTGATTATGCTTATAGGAACCGGGGCCGCTATTTCTCCATTGCTTTGGATGTTTATGCTGAAGCCCTATCAAAAAATGAGGATTGTGGGATTTCTTTGGCCGGACAAGGCGTCTGACTGGGGGGCGGGGTATCATCGGCTTCAATCCCTTATAGCCATTGGTTCCGGCGGGTTGTGGGGAGAAGGCTGGGGAAATGGTATCCAGAGTCAAATGAAATTCCTCCCGGAGCGGCATACGGACTTTATCTTTGCCGTTATTGCAGAAGAGTGGGGGTTTTTGCGGGTATGCCTGCTGCTTTTTCTCTATCTTGGTTTTATTACGTGCGGCATTGGCATTGCCAGAAACACGCGTGAACCTTACGGCAGGCTTGTCGTGATCGGACTTGTCACCATGTTTGCGTTTCAGATCATAACAAACATCGGCATGACCATGGGAGTGGCCCCCATTGTTGGAATCACACTCCCTTTTATCAGCTACGGCGGCTCATCTATGCTTACGTCCTTTATTGCGCTCTCCATCATGTTCAACGTCAAGATGCGCTCAAAGATAGAACTGGCATCGCCCTACCTTTACAAAATGGGATAGCTCGATTGTATAGGAGCTTTTATTTTTTTATGCGGGCTTGTGGGTAAATGTAACAATTGCTACGGCCAAACGGTACGCACTCGTGCGCTGTGGACCAGATTAATTCGCACCCATTACCACCCCATCTTGCAAAACTGTTGTAGAAAAATAAATGATAATAACTTATGATATTTATTGGTAAACAAATAAATGGTCCCTCAAGCAAAATACAAGATTTCAGGTCATGAAACATTTCCATTTCGCTACACCTGGCTTCCGAAAGCCGTAAAAACGATAACAAATAATCCAAAAATCTTTTCTGACGAAGATAATGCTATGGTAGCGCTGGGCGTCGGGAAAAATATGGTACGAGCTATCCGTTTTTGGTCAGAAGCAGCAGGTATTGTCAAATCTCAAGGCAAGGACGGGTTTGCCGTGACTTCATTTGGAGAAATTTTGTTTGGAGAAGAGGGTTGCGACCCTTATTTAGAAGACATTCAAACACTCTGGCTGATTCACTGGAAATTGTCTACTCAGGTTTTAGAGCCTCTTTTTGCCTGGGATTGTTTACTTAATCAGTGGCAAGAACCAGACTTGACAAGGACTGCCGTCTTGCGCTTCCTCCAGCAAAAAGCAAATATCTTTGATAAAAAACTTTCCCCTGTAACACTTGAACAACATTTTGATACTTTCCTGCACACTTACCTTCCCACACGAGGAAGAAAGGGACAAATTCAGGAAGACAACCTTGACTGCCCATTAGTTGAGCTTGAACTTATTCAAAAGGTTGGTGAAAGAGCGATTGATGCTGTTTCAGGCAAGCGAGAGTTAATTTACGCATTCCGTCGTGAACCTAAACAGGAAATTAGCAATAAGCTTTTTGCCTATAGCCTCAACGATTTCTTTGTCCAACGATATCCAAACGAATCTACACTTTCGTTTCGGGAAATTTCCATCGGACACGGAAGTCCGGGGCAAATCTTTAAATTGCCCGAAAGTGATTTGCGTGAACGTCTTGAGGGTTTGAACGTGCAAACTGATAAGCTATTTAGTTATCAAGAATCACAAAGTATGCAGCAGGTTTATAAACAGAATATTTTACAGGAAACAACATTAATAAAATCAATTTATGATTATGAAAAAGCCTGCATCTGATAAAAAAATATCCGACCTGCTAAAACCCAATGATAGGTTTTTTAGATCGGTACATCTAGAGAGAGATTTCAGGGACCCTGACGCGCTTTCCAGTTATATCCTTAGTGAACATACTCTGTCGTGCTTAGAGCGTATTGCAAAGGGGTTGAAAGAGCATTCAGGGCAAAGGGCTTGGCGTATCACGGGTAATTACGGATCGGGCAAATCGAGTTTTGCCCTTTTTTTGGCGCGGTGGTTTTCCGGACAGGAATTGCCGGTGCCCATTCGAAAAGCAACCGCCGGCCGCCGGTTTACTGAAATGAAGCCCGATATGGTGCCTGTTTTAATTACCGGTTCACGCGAGCCGCTTGGTTTAGCAATTTTAAAGGCTTTGCATGGTAGCGTGAGAAGGCTTTACGTAAATGGAAGGCAACCGCCGCTATTGACTGCGTTAGATAACTGTTTGCAATCAAAAGAAGGAATAGCGGATGATCAAATTATTAATTTGGTATTAGAAGTAAACGGTAAAATTATAGCGGATAATAAAGGGAAAGGCTTGCTGTTGATTTTAGATGAACTAGGCAAGTTCCTTGAGTTTTCCGCTCTCTATCCGGAAGGTCAGGATATTTATCTTTTGCAACGTCTGGCCGAGGCCGCGTCGCGTAGCGCAGAGAAACCACTATTTGTCGTAGGCTTGCTTCACCAGGGCTTCAGCGCTTATGCAGACCAACTTTCTCAATCCGGACAAAGAGAATGGGAGAAGATATCGGCGCGATTCGAAGAGATTATTTTCAATCAGCCAATAGAGCAAATATCAACACTCGTTACCCACGCCTTAAATGTCCATACCAATCTCTTACCCAAAGAGCATTTTGCCGAGTCCAGGAAGAGTATGGAGGCGCTTATACGGCTTGGATGGTTTGGTCCAGCTCTCGCAAAGAATGTATTGTTGGAGAGTGCCGGTAAACTTTATCCGATGCATCCGACTGTCTTACCCGTCCTTGTTAGGTTGTTTAGCCGTTTTGGACAAAACGAGAGATCATTATTTGGCTTTTTACTCTCGAATGAACCTTTCGGCCTTCAGTCGTTTGCAGAACGTTCCGTTACGTCCGGCGAGTATTACCGGCTCTACAACCTTTACGAGTACATAAAATTTAATTTTGGTCATCGTTTGAGTGTTCAAGGCTATCGAAGCCATTGGAATCAAATTGATACCATGATAGAAAGTTTTTTTACAGAATGCGAATTAGAGCTAAACATTCTTAAAGTCGTGGGCATCTTAAATCTCCTTAATTGTAACGACCTTCTTGCAACAGAAGAAACGATTGCCCAGGCTATAGCCGGAGCGAATTCATCAGATGTGTTTACAAAGAAAATGAGCGCAACGCTTGAGACCTTACAAAAAGACAAAAGAGCGCTTTACCGCAGAGGGGCTGCCGGAGGTTTTTGTTTGTGGCCTCACACGAGTGTTGATATTGAGGCGGCTTATGAAAGGGCGTCGCGGGCTCTCGGCACATTAAATCGCATAGCAGGTATGGTTAAGGATTATGTTGAGCCACGACCAATTGTAGCACGGCGACATTATATTCAGACCGGCAACCTTCGCTATTTTGAAGTCCGCTATTGCTCCGTGGCAGAATTGGTTACGGCGTATAAAACAATAACATTTGACGCAGATGGAATTATTATTGTGCCACTTTGCGAAACGCCTGAAGAGCGTGCTCTTGCCCAAAAGTTTGTTATGCAACCGGAACTTAAGGAACGGCCAGATGTTCTTATTGCCATCCCACCCTCACTAAACGCTTTGGTAGGGTTATTACAGGAAGCACAACGCTGGGAGTGGATTGCCGTCAATACTCCGGAATTGAATACAGACCGCTTTGCTGCTGAGGAGGTCTCTCGCCAGAGAGATGCTTCACGAACGTCTTTGGAGAATCGAATCCAGGGTTTTGTTGGTTTAAGGCAATTAACAAGGCAGTTGTCATTGGAATGGTACCAGCAAAACAACAAACTCAAAATCTCTTCTGGACGAGAACTCCTTTCAACTTTATCAGATATTTGCGATAAAGTATATTTCCATGCGCCACAAATTAAGAATGAATTAGTAAACAGGCATTCGATAAGTTCCTCGGCGGCCTCCGCGCGGATGCGGTTAATAGAAAGAATGCTTACCACGGCTTCAAAGCCATTTTTAGGCATGGAGCCAAGTAAAAAACCGCCTGAGATGTCAATGTATTTATCACTTCTTAAAGCTTCCGGTATTCACAAACAATCCGGTAATGATTGGGTAACTGATATCCCATCGTCCAAAAAAGAGGATACCTGTAACATAATACCTACCCATAGGAAGATGGAAGAGATTGTGAAAAGAAAGCCCGATTGCAAGGTACCGATCTTGGAAATATTTAACACCCTTAAGAAACCGCCTTACGGTGTAAGAGACGGAATTGTTCCAATTTTGCTGGCTATTTTTGTAATTGCCAATCAAAATGAAATAGCCCTCTACGAAAACGGCACTTTTTTGAAATCTATCGGAGCTGAGGAATTTCTCCGTTTGATGAAGAGGCCGGATACCTTTGAAATCCAATATTGCAAAATAGAAGGAATTAGGACGGAGGTGTTTGAGAAACTCCTTACCCTGCTTGAGTTAAAAACCACAGAAAGTAAAAAGGTGGAACTTCTTGATGTGGTAATGCCCCTTTGTGTGTTCGTTGCGATTTTGCCTGGTTACGTGCATAACACAAAAAAACTTTCTCCGGAGGCATTAGCAGTTCGAGACGCAATACTTTCAGCTCGTGAACCCGTTAAACTTCTTTTCGATGATCTGCCGAAGGCTTGTAGATTTGATGCATTTGCCACAGAGAGCAATATAAAGAGCGATGTTATTAGAGACTTTGTCAAAAGGCTCAAAAAAGCGCTTGACGAATTGAAATCCGCTTACCCTGAATTAAAAGGACGCCTTAAGAAACAGTTGCAGTATTCTTTTTCCGTTCCAGGGCATTTTCCCCAGGTTAGGCAAGCGCTTGCCGAACGATCCGGAAGGGTTTTGATTAGTATAACAGAGCCAAAACTTAAGGCCTTTTGTCTAAGGCTCATGGATGACAAATTACCGGAAGACGAATGGGTTGAGTCTTTAGGAAACTATCTTTCCTTAAAGCCTCCCGGCAAATGGTATGATAGAGAAGAAGATATGTTTAATCAGGAATTAACCCAATTGATAACAAGATTTCACCACGTGGAAAACATTATCTTTTCCAAGGTTGAGAATACAAAAACCGGTACGGGAATTCGTTTGGCTATTACGCAGTCTGATGGAAATGAGCATGAGCAGGTTGTCTATTTCATGTCGGAAGAGGAAAATCAGTTAAAACAATTGCAAAATGAACTAACGACTACGCTCTCAAAGCACAAACGGCTTGGTTTGGTTGCGGCGTCACGTGTCATGTGGAAGATGTTCTCGGAAAAGGAAGGGGGACGGCAATGAGCACAGAACCGCGCCATATTTTAAGCCTTTCAGGAGGGAAAGATAGCACTGCGCTGGCTATCTATATGCGGGATAAAGTCCCTGAAATGGAATACGTATTTTGTGACACGGACAAAGAATTGAGAGAGACGTATGAATATTTAAATCGTATTGAGGCATTCCTGGGTAAAAAAATCATTCGCCTTAATGATAATGCGGGGTTTGATCATTGGCATAAAGTTTTTGGCGGGTACTTGCCTGCGCCCAACATGCGATGGTGCACTAAATTTCTCAAGCTCAAGCCGTTCGAAGAATTTGTTGGGGATAAACCCGTTATTAGCTATATTGGTATTCGGGCAGACGAAGACCGAATTGGTTATATTAGCCACAAACCGAATATTAAAACGGTTTACCCCTTTAAAGAGGATAAGATTGATCTCGCAGGGGTGATTAAGATTTTAGAAGACAGTGGTATTGGAATGCCTCCCTATTTAAAATGGGGAAGAACGCATTCCGGGTGTTACTTCTGCTTTTTCCAAAGACCAATCGAATGGGTTCATTTACTGGAGAACTACCCGGAAGACTTTGAAAAAGCCCAGGCTTATGAAAAAATTAGTGATGAACCGGGAAAAACTTTTACTTGGACACAAGGTATGCCGTTAAGCGAACTTCGTAAGCCGGAAAATGTTGAAAAGATTAAATCACGACACGATGAAATTAAAAAAAGACGCCGTAAAAATCACGGAAATAAAAGACTTATTGAGGTTCTTGCGGAGATTGATGAAGAAGAAAATGAATCGAGGGCATGCCTAATTTGTCAATTGTAAATTTAACGAAATTCGTAAAGAATATTTTTCATTTAAATTATAAATAATTTAGGAAACAAATTATGAATTGGAAATGGGTATCAAGCTCACATCCTATATCAGATATTCGTGACTGGAATAATGCAAAAAGACTTGAGATAAGGCCGGATTACCAAAGGAGGGAAGTTTGGTCTGAAGCGGCAAAAATTATGTTAATGGATACCATTTTAAAAAACATCCCGATGCCAAAGATATTTCTTCAAGCAATAATAAGAAACAATGATACATACAGAATTATTATAGATGGGCAGCAAAGAATCAAAGCCATTCTGGCTTTTTTGCATGGAGACTTTAAACTTACCAAGCCGTATGCTGGTGAATATACAAATTGTTCCTACAACGAACTAGAAAAAAATGTAAAAGAGAATTTTCTTTCATATAAGATTGATATAAATGAAATTATAAATGCGCCAGATGCAATCGTGCGTGAAATCTATTCACGAGTTAACAAATACACCATTGCATTAAATAAGCAAGAACTTCGCCGCGCTGATTTCCCTGGAGACTTTCTTAAACTATCAGAAGAATTAGCACTACATGAGTTTTTTGAAGATTCAAAAATATTTACTGTAGCAAATCGGCGAAGAATGGGCGATGTAGAATATATTTCAGAGCTACTGGCTATTCTTGTTGAACGTCCTCAAGATAAAAGGGAAACATTGGATCAGTTTTATCAAGATTATTTTCAATGGAATAAGGATGGGATGAGTAGTATAAAACAAAAGTTTGAAGCCGTATTAACTGATGTATTATTAATATTTCCACTAAATTCTATTTCAAAAACACGATTTAAACAAAAAGCGGATTTCTACAGTTTATTTGCAGCCATTAATGAGTTGCACAATGAAGGATACTACTTGGAGGGTAAAGACATTAATAAATTATGGGAGGATATTGAGATTCTCGATCTTAATATTGCACCAGAATCTGAGGTTGATATTTTTTCTGATTATGCAATAAAATGTGTCTCACAGGGAAATACAATTGGTAGTAGAACATGGAGAAAAGATTTTTTGAAAAATATTCTACAGGGAACATATATTGGAAAATTACCAACAAAAGAAATAATGAGAAACTATCATATTATTCTAATGGAGCTAGATACAAGTAAAGATGGTGCGGGCTGTCCACATCATCAACGAGAATGTCCAATATGTAAAAAAGAAATCAAAGATTACAACATGGATAATGTTGTTTTAACATGGCCTAAATCAACGACTGAATTTCAAATATCGAATGCAGTATTTATCCACACAAGGTGTATAGATGAAAATCATGACAATTCTTATTTTATCAACAACAAAGATCAAATGCCGTGATCTTACCTTTTATAACCACTCCGTATAGGAGGAAAAATAGCTTGCAAGTGCCTCTTTATCTGGAACATAAGCCTAGAGAGATATTTCATATTGATGCTGCTATAAAATCTATAGAGAATATTCAATATGAAGTTCAGGATCGAATAGCCTCAGGTGGTAACGCGGTAGTCCATAAATGTGTAGATAGTGTTACAGGAAATGAGTATGCCGTTAAATTCCAATTGGCATTAGCACCAAGAAGAGTAAAACGGTTTAAACAAGAAATATCTTTATTAAAACAAGTTGAACATGAGCATCTTATCAAATATGTAGATAATGGTGAAGTTGATTCTACTGTCAAATATAAAACTCCAAAATATGAAACAAAAAAACCTATTTTGTTCCTAATAATGCCACTGGCTGATTCTAATCTGCTGCAACATGTCCAAAAATCCCAAAATACAATATCGTATGCAGATTATATAGCGCAATTCAAAGGACTGGGATATGCACTTGCTGTATTACACCAAAAGGCAATTCATAGAGATATAAAACCAGAAAATATTTTAATAAAAGGCGAGACATGGCTTTTAAGTGATTTTGGGTTATGTAAATTTTTTGATGATACTTGCTTAGATATTACACATGAAAATGAAGCTATTGGCCCACGCTACTGGATGTCTCCAGAAGCTGTGAATAGAAGCATTGGAAACAATGATGCAATTTCTATAAAATCTGATATTTTTCAGCTTTGTAGTATTTTCTGGTTTGTTGTAACAGGAAGGCACCCGTCCGGTATCGTATCAAAAGAAGATTGGAAGGGGCCGGATAATATTTTTGAACTTATATTTAATTCACTTCGTCATGATCCTTGCAAAAGACCAACAGATGCAAAAGAATTGATTAAACTACTATTTGAAGCAACATTTTGAAGCAACATTAGAAACCACTCACTAAGATAATACTATCCAATACCCTGTATTGACAATAGGACAGGTTTAGCGCCAACTGTGTTTGTAGCACGGGATTTGAAGCTCCGTCTGAGCGGCCTGGTATATGCTTTCAAAAGAGCTATGAGATTTCATGTTTACATAACAAAAAACAGACCGCTCCCACGGAGCTAATACGTTAATTTCTGTTTGATGCTACAAACAGGTCTCCCCTTTGGGGCTATGGAAAAACAAAATTCAGGGGAATGAGGAAAAAATCATTATGTCAACTGGGGACGGTTGACCTACCGTGTAGTATGCAAAATGCCCTGTTAGGGGCAACACAACCGTAGCCCACTGCGCAAGCGGTGGGAAAGCGATTGTAAGACGTTATCAAGCCCCGGAGGGGCGGTATAAATGCTTTCGTAAAACTATAAATATGTTTTTAAATCTCTAAAAAGTGAAAATGAGGAGAATATGGAATGAGTACGGTAATAAAGCAAACGAAACATCCCTACATCACCAGGAATAAAAAATTAAGAGGCGGTGTGCCTGTTATTTCAGGCACCGGTGTCCGGGTGCTAGACATAGTTATTCGATACGAAATCATGGGACAGTCTCCGGAAGATATAATAGTCGCACTGCCACAGATAAATTTGCCGCAAGTTCACGACGCGCTTTCTTATTACCATGAACACAAGAATGAGATTGACAGTGCATGGAAGGCCGCAATTCGAGACACAGAATGTATGAGGAAAGAACATGCAACCATTCTGGGGGAAAAACTTGGCAAAATTAAAGATATATACTGATGAAAATGTTGACGTGCGTATTGCCGAAGGATTAAAGAGACGTGGAATTAAGGCTTTTTCTGCGCACGAAAAAGATATGATAGGCAGTACAGATCTTGAACATTTTAAGTATGCGGCAGCTATGCAGGCAGTTGTTTTTACCCATGATTACCATTTTCTGAAAATTGCTAAGGAGTCAGTAAGCGATGGGAAAAATCACTGGGGAATAATATTCGTTGAAATGAACAAACTGGGCGTTGGTGAGTGTATTAAAAGACTAACCCTTTATGCAGAAATTTTATCCCCGGAGGAAATGAAGAATCAGATAGAATTCTTATGAATAACAAAACCATCGTTATTGCCCTGGGCGGCAATGCCCTTATCAGGGAAGGACAGCGCGGCACGAATGCGGAGCAGTTTGAAAACGTGCAAAGAAGCCTGGATGGTATCATATATTGCCTGAAGCAAGGATATCGCGTGGTTATCACGCACGGAAATGGCCCCCAGGTGGGGAATATGTTGCTTATGGTTGAAGCCAGCAGGGACAGCGTGCCTGAAATTCCACTCGGTGTTTGTGTGGCGGATACCGAGGGCGCTATTGGATACATGATTCAGCAATCTCTAACAAACCGGCTACGGCGGGAAGGGATTGACCGATGTGTCGTAACCGTGCTTACCCAAGTCGTTGTAGACAAGAACGATAAGGCCTTTTTAAACCCTACCAAACCCATCGGACCTTTTTTCCGGAAAGAAGACGCCGAACGTTTTCGGCGGGAAAAGGGTTGGCAAATTGTTGAGGACAGCCACAGGGGGTACCGCCGGGTTGTTGCCTCTCCTAACC
>CAYJPZ010000007.1:21881-42498 GCA_964372185.1 uncultured candidatus Brocadiaceae bacterium | reverse complement strand
GTCCCTACGGGACTAAAGATTCTGGCCTCCGGTCCCACCGATAAATCGGTGGGCTATTTCCATCTGTCCCTCCGGGACAAAACACAAATTTGCAAAAAATTGGGAATGTTTCCCGTCGCACGGGCAGGCCGCTCCTCATGCGCCCATAAAGAGTCAATGTTCACGCCACAAGTTCTCAGCGCGGCATACAGCGTGAAGGGAAAAGCAAGAAACACCTCCCCCCGTAGGTCAACCGTCCCCGGTTGACATTATGATTTTTCCTTATTCCCCTGAATCATGATAGGAGGAAATTATGGAAAAGGCAATTTTGTTAAATGAGATAAAATTTATGCCTTAAAGGCACAAGTGGAGACAGAGAAACCAAAGATTGAGGGTCATACATCGGCAAGTCTCTACGGTATTCTAAAAGGAAGTGACGATATTACAACTGCCGAGGGTTTGCTCAAACCGTATCGTTGGTAACCATTGATAAAGCCATTACGAATTCCAACCTTGTGCCAATGGTTTGATAAGTGTTCTTTCAACCAATTCAATGATTATGGCGGGATAACGCAGAACATTAAAAGAAACCATGCGAAATTTGCTTCGATGCTTCCGCATCAGCGACTTTTTGGGAATTATGGGCACCCCATATGTTAAAAATTAGACGTCAGTTTGTCCAGGATGCCCCTTAGTAATCGGGGGTCGATGTACCGGATGCCTAGTTTATCGGCCCATTTGACGATGCCGGTATCGGCTGACATCAGGATGCCGTCCATTTCCTTTGCCAGGAGGATGAGGTCGACGTCTTCTTTGCTGTCGATGATTCCTTCACGCAGGGCGGCGCGATATTTCTTCCTTAGACTGGCTATCATTTCCGGTTCCGTTTCAGGCGACGTTTCCCTTACCGCCTCTTCTGCCACCCGCAACCCCTTGTCAATTCGATGGCGCACGTCTTCGATGAGTTCATAGAGTAAAAAGGCCGGAACGGTTATTTCGTATCGCTTCGGTGGTTTTTGGAAGATGCGGATTTGCAGGTCCGTGGGGATTTCCTTTATCTCAACAAAGTTGAGCAATTCTTGATAGATTGACGGCGGCATGTAAAATGTCGGGCCGTCCATCTTGCCGATAAGTTGCAGAAAGGCACGCAACGACTCCGTGGGACTCTCGCCAAATGATTGATAAACATCCGGATTGGTGAAGATACTTGTATCGATAATAATGCGTTCTTGCTTAAAGTTTTTTTCCATAGCTTGATTTGTCTCTTTCTCTCTCCGTGCGAAGGAATATTGTTTTGAAGAGTTGTTCTTCGGCGGGACTCATTTCTTTATCCCGTCTTTTCATTGCAATTTTTGCCACTTGCAGCGCCTTTTCCGGCAGGTAAACGGAACGGATTCTATCGGAGTACCAAGTGAAAGAAGGGAGGTATCTTGGCGGGTACCCGGACGTGGCAACGTTGCAGGAAAAACCAAACATGCTGCCCGTCATGATTGTTGTGTTAATGGCCGTTTTCGTATGGTCGCCCAGCGCCGCGCCGAGAAACATCATATCCGTATTAATGACCCGTCCTTCCCATTCAACCTTTATGATTCTATAGGTGTTGAGCAGGTTGCTGTTTACCGTGTCGGCGCCGAGGTTGACCCATGAGCCGACGTAAGAATCGCCGAGGAATCCATCGTGCTGCTTATTGCTGTAATGGTGAAAGACGGTGTTCGAGATTTCGCCGCCCACCTTGCAATGGTCTCCGACATTGGCGCCTGGGCGCAGCCTGGCGGTTGATTGTACGGTGGAGTGGCTGCCGATATAGACAGGGCCTTCGATGGTGACGTTGGGGGCGACGGTAGTGTGTTTGCCCAGGTAAATCGGTCCGGCTTCGGCATCGAATACGCAACCGGGTTTAATCGTGCTGTCTTTGTCGATAAAGATACGGTCGCTATTAATAAAGTGGACGCCTTCGTAACGGTTCCCGGAAAGGGAACCCTTTTTTATGGTGGACGTGAAGTCTTTCTCTATCTGAGATTTGTTGTATTTTATAATGTCCCAAAAGTAGTTCATAACGGGTGCCTCTGCCGCCGTTGCCTTGAACGCGCCTTTCATCCGCTCAATGTGCTCTTTTGAGAGGAACGTTTCGTGCGAAATTCCTTTTGTGTTATTTCCGCGGAGTCTGGCATAAACAAGGGTTTCTCCCTGCATGCCCAGTTCCTCCGGGCCTTCCAGTGGAATGGGCGAGGGGAAGATGGCGCGTCCATTGAGAAAGAGGCAATTGGTATCCGGTGCCGGAGGTTCATTTACCCGGTAAGGATATTGTTCCCGCAGCACGTCTGCTAAGTAATCCCTGCAGTAGAGGTTGGCGGTGACATTGGGGTAGTGGCTTACGATCCTTTCCAAAGGAGTAAACAATCCGCAGCGAAGTTCGTAGGCGGTGCGTGCGTATACCAGTGGGTTTAATTGGAGATGTTGATAATCTTCAAAGATAAAAACATGGTGCATACAATAAGAATTTCCTTGTTGGTGATGAATTTAGCAAAACCAAATATACCGTGGGTGTTTTATTAATCGCTGGTTAGCATACTGAGGGCAGTGATTTTTGTCAAGTTAATAAAGTCCGTCTAAAAATCTGGTAATGTGCTGTACACTACCCATCACCTGATAATTCTCCTCTATCAACATAAAATATTAACGCGTTGCTTTTCCCTTTAGGGTCGTCATCTTTCGTCAACCGCGAATGAACGCCAGTCGACGCAAATACTTTTCTTTGTTTCGTGTTTATTAGCGTTTATTGGCGTTCATTCGCGGTTAACGGGGTTTTCAAAATCAAATGTCCTTTCTATTCTTCGATATTCGATATTTAGTAGGTCAACCGTCCCCGGTTGACATTATGATTTTTCCTTCATTCTGTCAATCGGAGTTTTATGTTTATGTGGAAAGTTATGACCGGGTAGCCAAGGATCGTTCCATGCGCCGTCGCAGATTCAAACGCCTGCGGACAGACCTGCACGAGCTTCGTAATCGAAAGAATATCACTATGAAGGCGAGTTCTGTCCTGCGCGATTCTATATTAGAATCATCACAGGCTAAGATATTGAAATTAAAGAAACCGTATAACAAATCAATACAGCGGACACGATAAAACTGTGCCGCGCTATGTGGTTTCCGGAACCGGCCTTTCGGTCAACTCTCCAAAAATAACCTTTAAAATATCCTTTATCTGAATGATCCCGGTGACTGCTCCGTTGTCGTTTTTAACAACGGCGATGTGCAATCCTTTTTGTTGAAATTCCTTCAGTACTTCGCTGATCTTTTCTTCCTCAGACACAAAATACGGATCCAACATCAGGTCTTCAAGGATGAACAGCGGGTTGTTGACCATCAAGTTGATAAGCATCTTTGCATGAATAAAACCGATGACATTGTCAAAATGATCCTGATAAACGGGATATCGCGTAAAACCTGCTTCCGTAACAACCCTGATTATGTCATCGGGATGCATCCCGGCATTGATAGAGACAATTTTCTGCACCGGCACCATTACCTCACGGGCAAGCTTGTCATTGAATTCGAACACCCGGTGCAACATCTTGTGCTCATCACCCACCAATGTCCCCGTCTCCCCGCTTTCCTTGATAATATGCTTTACCTCATCGCGATTGAATATCGTTTTTTTATATTCGATCTTTACGCCGAACAGGTTAAAGAACAGATAGGTAAGGTACATAATCAAGGCAACAATTGGTGACAGTGTCCACCGTACCCATTCATACGGTTTAATAATCCATAAGGAAAGCGTTTCGGGAAACTGGGTGGCCAGCACCTTGGGAAACGTCTCACTAAAGAGGAGCAAGAGAAAGGCGACAATGAGAGGCGCCAGGATGACGCCCCACGCATGTAAATAATACAGGGCAAGGGTCGTTCCGATCGTTGAGACGCTCGTGTTTACGATGTTGTTTCCCGTGAGGATCGTGCTGAGCAGCTTATCCGGCTCATTGATGATGTTAAAAATGGAGATGGCCTTCTGATTTTTTTGCTTAATCAGAAAATCCAGCCGAACCTTGTTAATGGAGAAGAGCGCCGTTTCTGTGAGTGAGAAAAAGGCCGAGACAAAGAGGAGTACAAAGAAAAGCACCAGCATAAAAACAATCGTCATAGTGGAAAAATGCGTTGAATCCATACCTGTAATTCCTTCCTCCTCTTTTAATCCTCATAACAAAACTTATTCCTTTTCCTTCTCAGTGATAAGGCGCATGCACTCTTCGGGCGAGTTCGAATTGATGACTTTTTGCTTAAAATCTTCGCTGGAAAATAAACGGGCTATCCGGCTTAAGAGACCGAGATACGCGTTATCCATGCGCCCCTTGGTTGCAATTAAAAAAACAAGATGAACGGGCTTGCCGTCAATGGCGCTAAATTCAAGTCCCTGCGGGGAAATGCCCAAACAAGCCACCACGTCGGTTACCGCCGGCGTTTGGGCATGCGGAACACCGATGCCGCGCCCTATGCCGGTGCTCTTGAGCTTTTCGCGCTCAATTACCTTTTTGAGAAGGTCTATTGGGTCCTTCACCTTTTCCGAAGTCTTGGCCACGTCGACCAACTTCTCCAGAATGTTATATTTATCACTACCGCTTAAGTTGATAATGATGCGCTCTTTACTTAACACCTCTGAGAGCTTCAAAATTCCTCCCCCATTTCAACCTGCGTCCCGCCTTACTCAATTATAAATAACTTCCGGTTAAACATCTTGATGCTGCAACTTCTTTACCCTGGTGATATCCCTGGCAACATACACACTGCCCACGTGTTTGCCTAATTCATCAAAAAATGGAAACGTTGCGACGTTGAAAACACCGTGTATCATCGGGTACTCAATACCCTCCGTATAGGCACTTTTCGCTTCGGGCGTTTCGCAGCAAGGATAGGTCTTTGGCGGTGTTTCGTTATGGTGGAAGACGTCACAACACTTCCTCCCGACGATATCCTTTCCATCCATCCTCAATTTTTTCGTTAGCGCCCTGTTCACCTTGATAATGATGGAATCCATGTCGCAAACGCAGATTAAGTCTTCAACGGCGTCGGCAATATTTTTCCAGTCTGCATGAGTGCATTCAATAAGCTTAAGGGTATCGGCAAGGGTTACGCACTCAATGGTTAATGATGTGTGACCCGCCAGCATAGACAGGAAAAGATTCTCATATCTATCATGCTCAAAGACGTGGAATTTCTCAGGCACGGTGCTGAATACCGCCGCTATGCCAAGCAACTCCCGGTTGTGGATGAGGGGCGTATTCATAAAAGAGGTATACCGGACGTCCAGCACGGGATGCGCAAGGATGTCTTTTAACCGGATGGTTGACGGGAGGCGCGTGTCCTTAATCTTTGACAACGGCATTCCAAGAGAAAAAACAGGCACGAGGCTTCCTTGTTGATTGTTGAGCATAAGCACGGAGGCATCCGCTTCCGTAAACACCTTAAAATGCTTCGTCACCATTCTCAAAACCGACTTATAATCCAGGGAGCGTGAGGATAGTAAGAACGCCTCGGAAAGTATCTTTGCCCGATGATATAACTTCTTTTCTTCTAAAGGGGAGGACATACAGTACCTTGATGATTAAGTCCCCAATTTACCGATTACCGCAATTTTATCGTTAAGCGCCTTGAGGAAGGTGTTGATATCCACATTATGCATCTTGGTAGCCATGTCAATGGTTGCTACCCTCCCCATGGTATTTCTCATAACCGGGTTTGCCATCTGGCTAAACCCAAAGTCAAGGAATATCTGAAGCGTCTCCGGGTACTGATCCACGATGTCAAAGACCTTTGTGTCCTTGGTTACCTCGGTAAGCTTCTCAGTCGCTGCCGCTTGTGCGGGCGCAGACGCAGGAGTCTTGGTTTCTTGCGTAAAATTCATGGTCTTCCAAAGGTTATATCCAAAGAGACTCAGCGCGACCAATTCAAACCACCCTGACGTTCCCATCGTTACATAAAAGATAGTCTTTTCATTCACGCCTACCATTATCTGTGAAAATACCCGTAAGAAACACCCGGTATTCAGCAATATGAAAGTAATGTTTGATAACCGGATGCTGTGCATGTCGATTCCCTTAAAGGTGGGGATCATCTTGGAGGCATACCCGATAATCATCATAGTTATAAACCCAACGGTAAGGGCATGATTCAGTGAGCCGTGGAATCGTTTTTGTATTTCTGTTCCGTATCCCAAAAATGGCATGACAACCAGAATCCCGGCGCTGATAATCAACCAAACATACGCGGTGCGGATCGTTTTTGCGTAACTCCTGTCCATAACTACGTCCTGGAGTTCCTTCGTGGAACGCTCAAACACGCGCAATCCAAAGACAAACGTAAGAAGGGCGAATCCTATGGGGAATACGACCACCTGCGATAGCCGGAATGCCACGACGTTTTCATCCGCAAAGAAGTTCGCGATGAAATAAATGGGAATACAAACGTTCATAATCCAAAAGGTCAGGTTTACCGCTTTTTCCCGGACGGGTTTTATGTCGAGGAATGCATATACCGTCCTGATATTAATGGCAAAGATAAACATGAGTACGAAGCCAAAGAGGTAGAGATGCACGTAAGGACTGAAAAACGACCTTGGAATTTCATAAAGCCCGTGCTTGTACAGATAACAGATCATCCCCATATTCATACACGTGGCAATAAAAAACCAGATGATCCCCGCCTTGAAGAACTTATCATAGATACCGATCTTTTCCTTGCTCGCCAGGATGGTTCTCAAAACGATAAGGATAAATAGAAGGATAGCGATACATTCCAGGATAGCTGATACGGGGAGCAAAAATCTGATGGAACTATACGGTAGTGGTTGCACAACGGTGCGCAGTATAATGCCCGCAGCGGCAAATACGTAACAAACGTTTGCAAAACCACGATGCTTGAGTTCGGTATTCTTTACCCGCGGAACGATGTACAGGGCAAAGCCCATGATGCAAAGCCCTACCCACCCATAAATCTGCGCATGACCGTGTGCCTGAATAAGCGCGTAATACACGGAATCAAAATTTAATTTAATGGCGATATAGCTGAGGATAATGGCGCCAAAAGTCACACCAACGGTAAGCGTTAAAATAATGGCCGTTTTAACAAACTTTCCGTAAATCCTGTCTTCCTCGAGCCTGGGTATTTCCACGTGCTCCCCGCCACCTTTTTCGACGGCCTCTTTAAGCTCCTTCACAAGGGTGTCATAATCAACCTCATGTGCCTTTGCAAAAAAGGCAATCGGTTCGTTAGGGCCGCGAACCCCTCCGGCTATGACAAGATTGTATTTTTTGAATACGGCAAGCGTTTCCGGATGTGTCTCAATAAGATCTTTTATAATCGTATTTCTGTTAATTTCCATAGGCGGGCATTGTAGCAAACTTTATCAAAACGTTTCAAGAAAATTAAAAATTACTTTTACAACCTTACTACAATACCGGGTCAAGGCCATGCCTCGGAGCGGCAAAATGTATAGTTTTTTTGATGGCATTTCCAAAGCAACACCGCCAAAATGGCAGACAATGCCTATCGTAAAAAATCACCTACCGGGATTACACTCATTTTCGTAACTGTTTATACTACAATAGATTATCCACATTTATGCGTTTAAAATTAATTTTAGGCATTTGTTTTGCTGCAAAGATATCGAGCGTTTTATTTCGTTTTATCGTTCATTTTTTAAGGAGGTATGTGTTATGGCAAGAGATTTGATTAAGTGGTCGCATTTACCCACCGTTTCCTCTCTCCAGAGCGAAATGAATCGGATGCTGGATCGGTTTTTCAGGGGTGGGGATTTATCCGATTTGGAGATGGAGACCGGCGCATGGATGCCGCCCATCGATCTGGCAGAAACGGACGACAAATTCACCGTAAAGGCGGAAATCCCGGGTATCGATCCAAAAGACGTCGATATATCGGTGAAGGACAATCTCCTGCAAATCAAGGGTGAGAAAAAAGAAGAACAGGAGGAAAAGGGTAAAAACTACTATCGCATGGAAAGGCGCTATGGCAGCTTCTCACGCTCCATTAATCTTCCCAGTTCCGTTGATACCAACAAGGTAACGGCAGAGTACAAAAACGGCGTGCTTGAGATTGCCTTGCACAAGAAGGAAGAAGTAAAACCGAAACAGATTAACGTGAAGGTTAGCGAAACCAAGGCGTAACCGTTTACGTGGTACTGGTAATGGCGAAAGACTTTCCCTCTTTTAAAAGGGAATTCAAACGTACGTGTAGTGGCAAGGCGTGCCTTGCCACTACGCTGTTTCTGCCGGTTCAATTTTGTAGATTGAACCGCAACGTGAAAGACACCGAAAGGCCTGATTTAAAGCATCACCGCGCTAACAAAGCCGATCAGGGCGCCAAATATCCCGCCCCAAACCACCAGCCAGCCCAGGTGCTTGCGGATCATTTCCTCTATGATTTCCTTTACCCGCCGGGGGGTAAGTTCGTTGAGTCTGGTATTAACCATGGTATCGATCTTTGACCTGAAGACATTGAAATCAGTTTCTTTCTGCAAAATGGAGGCGATGTCAATGTTGGACACAATATCAGACACCTGCACCTTCATTTCCTTTTTAAATGGTTCGCTGAGGGGTTCAAGCGCCTTCTTTCCGCCGAAAAGACTCAACATACCCCCATACTGAGAATTCGTTATTACCCTGACAAAACCGTCAAATACCTTATCGAAATCAATCTTGTTTATGACCAGTTCGGGTTCAATGCTATGGGGGAGCGTTTCCTGAGTGACTTTGGCAAAGTTTTCTTCGGTAAAGAAATTCTCCATGATCAGGGCGCGGATACCTTCCTTGAATTGCTCAAAACGCAGCGTGATAATGCCTGAGCCATACAGCCCGGGAACTTTCTCGAACAGCATATAAATAGCAATCCAATTGGTTACCGCCCCGGACAAGGCAAAAAGGCTGGCATGGACGATGGCCTTTTTACCGATGAATTCGGGACAAAAATAGGTGACTATAAAAATGGCCGTTGAAATAACGTTGGTCAGCAGGCTTTTATTCATGTGCCTACCGGCTTGCAAAAGAAATGAACTTTTTCTTCAGCGCACCAGCAACGCCAAAGAAGTTTACGTAAAATTTTTCCGCCTGTTTTGTATACGTTTGTTCTAACCTGCCGTAATCTTCAAGTATCTTTTGCTTGTCGGAAACAATGCCCTTTAAAGATTCCAGTTCCCCTTTATAGGCGTCAGACCACTGGATAATCATATCCTTCGTTATCTCCACGTGAAACTGGATGCCATAAATATTCCGCCCGTATTTCAGCGTCTGATTCTGACACAGTTCTGAAAAGGCCAGCCGCTTGCCGCCGGCCGGTATGCCAAAGGTGTCCCCGTGCCACTGAAATACCTTAAAAACCTCGGGGAAGTCCTTGAACAAGAGATCGTTTAATCCGGCTTCGCTCAGCACGATCTTGTACCACCCAATCTCTTTTTCAGGATTTTTTATCACCCTTGCCCCTGTTGCCTTCGCAATTAATTGGGCACCCAGGCATACGCCCAAAAACGGCGTCTCCTCTATTATGACCTTTTGCAGCCAACCATCTTCCTCTTTCAGGAACGGATACTTTTCTTCTTCGTACACGTTCATAGGCCCACCCAGGCAAATTACCGCCTGAAAGGCCTTCTTCAATTGTGGTAGTTTGTCTCCGGACGAGAGATCGACCGCCATATAGGGTATTTTGTTATCTTCCAGGAAGTCAGAGATCGTTCCCGGTCCCTCAATATCAATATGTTTTATAAATAAGATCATTTGTCAATCACCTCCACCGCATGTTACATCCCGTAAATTTATGCTTTGTAATACTCCTGAATGGGTTTTACATCCAGGGTGCCGTTTTTAAGCGCTTCAATGGCCCTGGTAGCAGCTACGGCGCCGGAAACGGTGGTAAAGTAGGGGACGCGGTGAACCAGTGCCGTGCGTCTTATGGAAGACGAGGCCTCCTGCGCGGCCTTGCCGCCCGTCGTATTGATAACAAGCTGAATCTCGTTGTTCTTAATGAAATCAACTATATTGGGTCGCCCTTCAATTACCTTTAGGACAGGGGTAACGGGGACATCGTTTTCTGAGAATACGGCGGCAGTTCCCCGCGTAGCCACGATTTTGAAGCCCATCTGAGAAAGTTTCTTAGCAATGGGAACCATCGGCATTTTGTCTTTGTCCCTAACGCTGATGAAAACGCTGCCGGTTAAGGGAAGGCTGCAATCCGCGGCCATCTGAGACTTTGCATAAGCCCGGCCAAAGTCCATATCCAATCCCATCACCTCGCCCGTCGATTTCATTTCCGGTCCGAGTACAGGGTCAACCCCTTTAAATTTTATAAAGGGGAATACCGCCTCTTTTACGGCAACGTGCCTGAGTTTCATATTCATGGAGACATTCAATTCACTGAGTTTTTTTCCCGCGATGACCTTGGCGGCAACCTTAGCCATAGGGATGCCTATCGCCTTGCTGACGAAAGGAACCGTCCTTGACGCGCGGGGATTGACCTCCAGCACGTAGACCAGTTTATCTTTAATCGCAAACTGTATGTTAATAAGCCCCACCACCTGCAGGGCGAGCGCGATGACCTGGGTTTGTTTTTTCAATTCCTGGATAATGTCGTTCCCAATGGAATAGGGGGGCAGCGAACAGGCGCTATCACCGGAATGAATGCCCGCCTCCTCAATGTGTTCCATAATGCCACCGATGAACACCTCCTTGCCGTCACAAATCGCATCCACGTCAATCTCCGTTGCGTCTTCCAGGAAACGGTCGATCAAAACAGGGTGTTCGGGAGAGACGCGGACGGCATGGGTAATATACTCCTCCAGTCCCGTTTCATCATAAACAACGCGCATCGCCCTTCCCCCAAGTACGTAGGAAGGACGCAGCATCACGGGATACCCGATTCTACCGGCAATAAACTTTGCCTCCGTCGCGGAACGGGCGCAGCCATTTTCCGGCTGTCGTAATTTCAACTGGTTCATCAATGCCGCAAAACGTTCACGGTCTTCCGCAACGTCGATGCTGTCGGGGGAGGTTCCCAGTATCTTAACCCCCTCTTTCTCCAGAGGAACCGCCAGCTTTAGCGGCGTTTGCCCTCCGAACTGAACGATCACACCTTCCGGCGATTCCTTATCAACGATCTCCAGCACGTCTTCCAGGGTAAGAGGCTCAAAATAAAGGCGGTCAGAGGTGTCGTAATCAGTGCTGACGGTTTCCGGATTGCAGTTAATCATAATCGTCTCGTAACCCAGTTCGTTCAAGGCAAAGACGCCGTGAACGCAGCAGTAATCGAATTCAATCCCTTGCCCGATACGGTTAGGCCCGCTGCCCAGGATGATAATCTTTTTCTTCTGCGTCGGCTCTGCCTCACAGGAGGATTCGTAGGTGGAGTACAGATACGGGGTGTAGGCCTTAAACTCGGCGGCGCAGGTATCAACGTGCTTAAACACCGGACGAACCGATTCTTTTTTGCGATAGTCCCGAACCGTCTTTTCGTCCGTCTTACACAGATGCGCCAGGTATTTGTCCGAGTAACCATACCGTTTCGCTTCGAGTAGCGTCTCCCTGCTCATAGCAAAGAGTTGCCGTTTCTCGCTGGCCGGGTCTTGTGATAATTCGGGTGGAAGTCCGGACGCTTCTGCACGGCCACAGCCCTGCCGTAGCTTGTCTTCCATATCCATTACCTGCTTTATGTTGCAGAGGAACCACCGGTCGACATGCGTCCATTGGTATATGTCGTCCACGCTCATTCCGAGCCTTATTGCATCGGCAATGTGCCAGAGCCTGTCAGGGTTTGGTGTCATTAATTTTCCCCGCAGAAACTCAGACCGTTGCTCGATAGACCACTTCTCGCTCCCTGAAGGCCACAACGACTCAAACCCGCACCTCCCCGATTCGAGCGAACGGATGGCCTTGCCGATGGACTCTTTAAAGGTGCGCCCGATGGCCATGACCTCTCCCACCGATTTCATGTGGATGGTAAGGGTCGGATCGGTATCGGGAAATTTTTCGAAATTGAATCGGGGTATCTTCACCACGCAGTAATCAATCGTGGGTTCAAAGCAGGCAGGCGTGTAGCGGGTAATGTCATTGGAGATTTCGTCGAGGGTATAACCCACGGCGAGTTTTGCGGCTATCTTTGCAATGGGAAATCCCGTTGCCTTTGAGGCAAGGGCGGAACTCCTCGAAACCCTCGGGTTCATCTCGATTGCCAGCATTTCCCCATTATCGGGATTAACGGAGAACTGGATGTTGGAACCACCGGTTTCCACGCCAATTTCTCTGATTACCCTGATTGCCGCGTCCCTCATGATCTGATATTCAACGTCAGTAAGCGTTTGCGCGGGGGCGACTGTAATGCTGTCGCCGGTGTGCACGCCCATCGGGTCGAAATTCTCAATCGAGCAAATGATGACCACGTTGTCCTTCAGGTCGCGCATTACCTCCAGCTCGTATTCCTTCCACCCCAGCACGGAGCGTTCCACAAGGACTTCGTGCACCGGGCTGGCATCCAGGGCAATCTTTATATATTCTTTATACTCTTCCATGTTATACGCGGCATTTCCACCCGAACCACCCAAGGTAAACGAGGGGCGAATGATCGCGGGAAACCCGATCTTTTCAACAACCTTCATCGCGTCTTCGTAAGAACGGGCATAGCCGCTTTCGGGCACTGAAACGCCGATCTTCTTCATGGCGACCTTAAACAACGACCGGTCTTCGGCCTTCTTGATGGCTTCCAGCTTTGCCCCGATCAGTTCCACGCCAAATTCACGCAGCACGCCACTTTCCGCAAGGCTCACGGCGGTATTCAGTCCCGTCTGCCCGCCCAGGGTTGGAAGTAGCGCCTGGGGGCGTTCCTTTGCAATGATCTTTGCCACCATTTCCGGGGTGATTGGTTCGATGTACGTTTTGTCGGCTACTTCGGGGTCGGTCATGATCGTGGCGGGGTTGCTGTTAACCAGCACAACTTCGTATCCCTCTTCCCGCAGCGCCTTGCAAGCCTGGGTGCCTGAATAATCAAATTCACAGGCCTGGCCTATGACTATGGGACCGGAACCGATAATAAGTATCTTTTTTATGTCTGTTCTTTTGGGCATTTCAGTTATTTGTTATTGAAAAGTTTAATTATTATTTAAAAAACCATATCCGCACACGTAGGGCAAGGCTTCAGCCTTGCCTCTCCCTGAATACGTACCAGAGGTATAACACCCTACATGGTCGCCCCACAACAGGCCCGAAGGGCTGAAAGCACATAGCCAGGGGTGGAGCCCCTGGTAAAGAAACAGAAGATAACCAGCCCCGAAGGGGTGACAGAAAAGACGCTTAACAGATGGATAAGGTGGGCGATGCCCACCCTACATTATCTCCAAAAACCGGTCAAACAGATAACCCGCGTCATGCGGGCCGGGGGACGCCTCCGGGTGATATTGCACCGAGAAGGCAGGCACGGAGCGGCACCTTAACCCTTCAACCGATTGGTCATTGAGGTTGATATGGGTTATCTCCACGTCACCGAATGGGCTTTTGTGCACCCCACCCTTATGCGGATTAGCTACGGCGAAGCTGTGGTTCTGTGACGTAATCTCCACCTTCCTCGTAGACAAGTCCATCACTGGCTGGTTCCCTCCATGGTGTCCAAACTTTAGTTTGTAGGTCTCAAACCCCAGCGTCAACGCTAATAACTGATGTCCCAGGCATATCCCAAATATCGGTTTTTTACCCAGCAGGCCTTTTATGTTTTCAACCATATAAGGCACCGCCGCAGGGTCGCCAGGTCCGTTGGAAAGCACAACGCCGTCGGGATTCATCCCCATCACCGCCTGGTGTGGCGTACCGGCAGGGACAACCGACACCGAGCAACCCATCTCGCTCAACTTTCGTAAAATATTAAACTTTACGCCGCAGTCGTAGACAACGACCTTATATTTCTTCGCCGTTTTTTGGCCGCCGCCAACGTCTTTCCACTCGTACGGCTCAGGGGAAGTCACCGGCTTTACCAGGTCAACACCGTTTAATCCGGGTGATGCATGGAGTTTTTTCAGGAGGCGTGCCACGTCAAACTCCATCGTGGATATAATACCCTGCTGTGCGCCGTAATCCCGCACGTGAATGGTCAGCGCCCGTGTATCGATGCCTTGAATGCCGACGATACCGTTCTTCTTAAGAAACTCATTGAGGCCGATCTGCGAACGCCAGTTGCTGGGGAAGGGACAACACTCTTTTACAATAAAACCTTCCAGGAAAAGCTTGCGTGATTCATAATCCTGCTCATTAATCCCATAGTTGCCGGTAAGCGGATAGGTCATCAGGACGATTTGGCCTTTGTAGGATGGATCGGTGAGTATCTCCTGGTAGCCCGTCAAACTGGTATTAAAAACAATCTCTCCGGTCGTCTCACCGGTGGCACCAAGTGAGCATCCATGAAATACGGCGCCATCAGCCAAGACAAGTATTGCTCTTTGTTTATCCATAGTAGTTAGAAATTTTTATTCGTAATTTATTTCCACAAAGCGGGATGCACGATACAGGATGCGCGATGCACGATATTCAAATCGTGCATTGCGTATCCTGCATATCGCATCCTCTATTTACAAAGCACTAAATCGTACACTTAAAAAATGAAGGTGTCAAGCCAAAGTTGTTTTGGGCTTGACTAAGGATACCTCTTTGTTATAGTAAACCTTTAACTGAGCATGGTTTCAGGTTTCCAATGTATACCCAAAACGGGCACAAATTGCGGTTTTATAAAGACTGAAATCACTCAATCCTTTGCTAATCTTGCGTTTTTCAGCTTTTGGGAAAAGCGCAATTTGTGCCCGTGCGAGGTATAACCATTCAGGCAAGCACGCGCAATTGAGGCTGTTACGAGTTTACAACGCCATTCTGTCAAGCCAAAGGACGGACGGTATGTCTGTGGTGGAGATGGTTTATACAGACTGTATGATCCTTGTTAAAAATGCAAGGAAAACCTTACAAGGAGTGGTTTAAAAAAGCAAATTAATGATTTAAGAAACGCCGAAATCTTACTGAATTGCGGTGATAATGAGATTCCCTGTGACACGCTCTGTTTTCATTGCCAACAGGCTTCCGAAAAACACATTAAAGGCTACATAATTTACAAAGGTTGATGTTGGGTTCCACTTGCGTTCAACCCAACCTACGCGACTATTACCCATTGACTAATGAGATTTGACCATGTTAACCCTTTCCAACAAAATTAGCATTAGCAGGATATTATTTATTCCTCCGCTGGTATTTTCCATGATACAGGTGAACCGTTACGCCCATTACCGTTACGTCTGCCTCATTTTGATATTTATCATCTGCATAAGCGATATCCTCGATGGCTATATTGCCCGGAAAAGGGATGAAGTAACAAGGCTGGGCATTTATTTGGACCCCGTCGCAGACAAGCTGGTACTTATGGTTTCATGCATTATGCTTTCCTCCGACAGCCTATGGCCTGCGCCTCGGTTTCCGAACTGGGTGCCAATGATCATTATCTGTTGCGACCTCACCCTCATCCTTGGCACGTTAGCTCTACTGTTTGTAACGGGACGGGTAAACTGCACACCGACAATTCTGGGTAAGGCGTCTACCTGCCTCCAGATTACGGCTGTTGTTGCCGTGATCGTGGGGAACCACGTTCCCCTATCCATCCTCGCTGCTATCTGGTGGATAGCCACGGTATTCACCTTTGCGTCCAGCCTCTTCTATGTGTATAGAAACCTATCGCTGCAAAGTAATGCCTATCGGTAAGGCGCTTGGCGTGTTCAATCAAAATCCGCATAAATCTCACCAAGATTTATCCCGTCAACGGTGGAACGTTCTTGCTTTTTCTTCAAGGAAAGCCGTGCCTCCTGCAACTCCAGGCTGGCACTCCCGTTCCGGATGGCGGCTGAGGCCTCTATGAAACCGGCGAGGATGTCAGCGGCCTCGACGATCTCGCCATCCTTCGGATTATACTCGTCTTTGTTATACGAGTCGTTGATATCCTTGCTTGTCACCCGTTCCCGCTTCCCGTTTTTTGTTATGAGGTTGTAAAACTCGTCCTCCGTGTACATCCGTATCTCCGGATGCCATTCCGCCGGGATCAGGCCGTAGACCTCCTTTTCCATCTGCTCCTTCTCGTATTCCCTGATCAGGTCGCTCAGCCCTTCAACGGACCTCTTTACGGGCGATATGATGTCGCGGGTAAGCACCTCGGGCAGGTCGTGGAACAGGCCGGTGAGGTAGTTGTTGACGCACCGGCTCCGGCACGCCTTTACCTCCAGGGAAAACAGGTATGAAAGAATGGCGACAAAAAGTGAGTGACCCAGCACAGACGTCCTGGGTATCCGGTGTAGGTGCGACCAGCGCGATTGGAATCTGAGTTGCCCGCACAGGTGGATGAAGTTCTTGTACCGCTCGTGTCTGGCAAGTTGGTCCATGCCCTTCAGGCCGTAGTATCTTTCCTGTTTTTCCTGCAAGTCTTTTTTAATGGTTGCTATTTCATAACCGTCGGGATTTGCGCGTTCGATGATGTTGAATTCCCACTTTGTGGCATAAAAGTGGGCGGCGCTGAGGATTCTTTTGTTGAGGGTGTCGTCGCTTTTGGAAAAATAATCCCTGAACCTTTTGCAGAAATCAGCGCCGAGCGGCGAGATGATGCACTCCAGTTCCTGGTATACCCATTCATTGAGGCGGCGGTATTTTTCCGCATCCGCCTTGATTTTGTAGAAAATAGGCGGCTTCAAATCGGTGATAACGATGCGCTGCAGGAGTTCGAAGATACCCCCTTCGATAATATCCAGCCACCGGAACCCCGGCTCGCCTTCCTCAAACTTGCCCAGGAAATAGGCGATAACCATCTTGTGCGCCTGCTTGTCAAGTTCGATGAGTTCGATGGGACGTATTTGATCGTTCCATCTTTGCATGTATGCGGCGCTAAATATTTTAAGCAGTAAGGCCTTTCGTATCATGACCTTTTATAGCTGAAATCCGGCTTGTTGGCAAGGTATTTTTGCATATCATGCAAGGAACCTGGCTTTTCAACAAAATATCCTATTTCGGCAAAACTACGGAGACTCTACCATGAACGACAACCCACAATCAGGACACTCCTTCGCGTCAGGGCTAACAGCATATCCACAGGCGGGGCATTTCCCCTGTGATTCCCACTCCTGAGATGTTTTGATTTCGGGATGCTTTTGTGTGTAGTATTCTTCAATAAAATCATGGGCAGCGTGCGCCTCGTTTTTTGTGGTTAACAGAAGGTACTTGCCGCCGCACTTTCCCGTGCTGCAACCCGGCGCCAATCCGATTTTGGCGGAAAAGCTATTAACGGCAAGTAAGCGCGATAGCTCCATAACGATCTCCTTGCCGCCTTCCCTGATAGGCGCCCATTCGTCATCGGGCTGCGCTGGAACCGCCGGTTTGTTGTTCCGCTCCTTCTCAATCTCTTCCGGCGTTTTCAGAGGAACGCCGCAATCCGCGCAGGTAGCAATATGCGCGTAATATTCTGAACCGCATTTCGGACAAAGCTTTATTTTCGTGGTAGACATACCTGGTATTACCTGATGAAAATCTGTAACGGCTCAACCGTGGCGTCGCCGGCTAAATTATGCCTTCGGCGGCTTTTTCGTTGATGTAGAGCGAAGTGCCACTTCGCTCGAACGAAGCAATCGCTTCGTTCTACACACAAGATTGAAATTCCTATACATTAAATTTATAAAGGCGAAAAGAGTTTATCAAATATCGTTGATGAGTGCAAGAATTATGTGGTAGGTATGGCAGTGATTAAGAACAACGCAGAACCGGAAACCTTGGCGCCACCGATTGCGCAGGGGTTGAATGATTACCACCCGTGAAATTACCTATTGATTCAAATTATCTGTTTGACAAACCAGCCAAAACCATGATACAAATGCGTCAGTTGTTCTTCAATTTTTCTTACGAAAGGATTTCTCAAAAATGTTCAAAAAAGTGTTACTGCCAATGGGTTTGCTGTTGTTTGTTTCAAATGTATTGTATGCCTTTGATACAGGTACTTTTCATGGCAAGGTTATCGATGGTTTCGGCAAACCGATCATTGCCGTTGACGTTGTTTCATCCTCAGACAGTTCCAGAGCCAAAGCCATCTCTGATCAAACAGGGAACTTTGTCGTTAATTACCACGCAGGCAACATTAAGCTCACCTTTAAAAAAGATGGATACGTACCATTCAACATACCCTTATCCCTCGATGAGGCAAGTGAATTGTCACTCGGCGACATTACTTTGTGGAAGATACCGCCAAAGGGAGGACTTTTTGTTGTAGGCAGCAGCGACTACGCGGAAATTAATGCTACTGAATATTACTCTGAAAGCAGCAGCAAGGAACGGCAATTTTATGTAAAGGGATCGCCAACGGTAATAAAAAGCCGGGAATTCAAGATCATAGATTTTCAGACGGACAGCCCCCTGGTTACGGGAAAAACACTCTACAGCATTAATTCAAAAGGCTCCATGGGAAGCATCACCTTCTATCCTTCCCAAAAGTATAATCTGAACCAGGCAGGGGACACCTACAGCAAAATAGCAGACAACGTAGGTATGAGAAAAATCAATCTGCCGCCGGGAAGGTATTTTTACTGCGTCGGGGAAATTACGATACGGTCCAAGTCCGGTCTTGGTTTCTATTTTGAGATAACTTCTTAACGGAAAGGATAGATTATGTCAATATCTTCGATGCCTTCAATCTCCGGAATAAAGGCCGCTTTTGGTATCATGGGCGTATCGTCACACAATACGGCAAATCTTAATACCAATGGGTTTAAAAAGCAGACCTCCAACCTGCATGAAGAGATAAATGGCGGGGTTACCCATACGGTTGGGAAAAATACAGAACCTGGCGCGACGTACATGGATGCGGATGGGAATATGGTCGAGTCGTCAAACGTAAACGTCGCAGAAGAAGCTGGAAGCCGGATAGGCGCCAAACACCTGCTTGCTGCCAACCTAAAGGCCCTCAAGGTTGCCGATGAGATGCAAAAGGGTTTGATAGATATATTGGCTTGATTTCCTGTAAATCTTTTATGTGCATGATTGCCTGAAAATTTAATAACAATTGGACACGAATTTACACGAACGGGCACGGATGAACAGGGTTTGTCCATGCCACCCAATATTCCGCACAAAATAACACATCCTGCAGAATTCCCCTCATGGGAGGGGTGCAGGGGTGGGTTTCCCACAACATACAAGGTTGCATCGCTTTGCCACAACAATTATTACATTTACACCTACCCGCAAACCCACATAAATAAAATGAAAATTCCTATACAATCGAGTTATAGCCAAAAGCTTCTGGTTTTCGAAAAATATAGGGCAAATCCCCAGTATTAGCCCGTTTAAGCGTCGAAAACCTGACTTGTTTGGCTATAATTCCGTTTTTTTATACACCCGGCCATCCGTACCGCCGTCTTGATCGCTTCCATGAGAGAGCGTGGATCGGCAATCCCTTTACCCGCGATGTCATACGCAGTGCCGTGGTCGGGAGAGGTGCGGGCAAAGGGAATTCCCAGGGTGATGTTTACGCCCGTTTCAAAGGCGTGCAGCTTCAGGGGAATTGCTCCCTGATCGTGGTAGATGGCGACGACGGCGTCGTGGCCACCCTTCATGGCTTTGAAGAAGATCGTATCGGCGGAGACCGGCCCGATGCATTGGACGCCATTTTTTTGCGCCTTTTCGATGGCCGGCGTGATAATCTTTTTTTCCTCACTGCCGAATATGCCCTCTTCGCCCGCATGGGGATTGAGGCCGCAGACGGCTATCCTGGGTTTTTCGAGGCCGAAGAATCGCTTAAGATTGTCGTTGGTGATGGTTATTGTCTCAAAAACGTCTTCGATGGTAATCAACTGTGGCACTTCCCTTAAGGCAACGTGTGTTGTCACAAAAGCAACCCGTAGTTTTCCTCCTGCCATCAGCATGACGACTCGTTTCGCCCCTGAAAAAATCTTGAGTATCTCGGTATGCCCCGGATACCCGTATCCGGCGGCATGGATGGCCTCTTTGCAGATGGGCGCAGTAACAAGCGCGTCAATGTGCCCGCTCATGGCCAGATTAATGCCCTTTAGGATGCACTGCACCGATAAATCACCACCTTCTGCCGTAGCCTTCTTCTGTCCCGGAAGATATGACTCAACGTCACTAAGCGGCAGCAATGAAATGGGCAATTCGGAATCCTCCGCTTCCGACAGATGGGAGATGATTTGATATTGAAGCGGGATGTTCAGCGTCCCGGTTGTCCACTCAAAGACGTTTTTACTGCCGATAATGACGTAATGGGCAAGCCTCCTTATTGTTGGCGATTTTAAAGACTTCAAGATAATTTCCGGGCCGATCCCATACGGATCACCCATCGTAATTCCGATCAACGGTTTTGTTCTTTTAATATTTTCCATAGCGATATCATTAATGAGGCTTGGCCTCAGGCCAATTAAAATGTATAGGAATTTCAAACGTACGTGTAGTGGCAAGGCGCGCCTTGCCACTACGCTGTTAAATGTTGCCGAAGGTTTCATTAATTTGTTGCGGCGGGGGGCCGCGGGCGCGGGCGCCACGGCCGGGGGGGCCGCAGGCACCGGGGCGGCGGCCGG
>CAYJPZ010000007.1:15660-21871 GCA_964372185.1 uncultured candidatus Brocadiaceae bacterium | reverse complement strand
GGGCCCCGCCGCCCCCCCCCGTTATTAAAAAAACCCCCGGGGGTCCCCCCGGCGCTACCAATGCTGTCGCCGTAAGCGACATAATTTAAAATATTTGGAACCGTAGGTTTTACCGGTTTGAGATTTGACGGTGTTGGAGAAATCCCTAACAATGCTCAAATCCATACAGATGCTCAAAATATGCCCGCACTATCTCACCTACACTCCAAGCCTGGGCGATACAACCCCGCGGCGTGTGGGGAGTGTCTCCATCAAATATCTCAGAAACGGTTCCAACGCCCGCATCAAAGAGATGCCCGTAAAAAGGTTTGAATAGCCCTTCGATATACGCATGAGCGCCTTCCATGCCCGCATAAGCCCTGGTATATGCGGAGATGTACGGACCTATGAGCCACGCCCATACCGTCCCCTGGTGGTATGCCTTGTCCCGTTCGTACTGATTTCCGTAATAACGGCCAATGTAGTCTTTATCCCGGGGCGAAAGGCTCCTCAGGCCATACGGGGTTAACAGGTGCTTTTCTACAATACCCACCACGCTCCGCTGTTTTTTTACCGGCAACATGGAATACGGCAAACTTACGGCAAATATCTGATTGGGGCGAATCGCCGCATCCTTTACGTTGCCATGAACGTAATCAAACAGGTACTGCCCATCAGAAAACCAGAAGGCGTCCAGGAACGATTTTTCCACCTTTTGTGACAATGCAAGATACTCGGCAAGCTCACTTGCCAAGCCCATTTCACGGGCAAAAAACGCCATAATCTTAAGTGCATTGTACCACAAGGCATTAATTTCAACCGCCTTGCCTATGCGGGGCGTCACCACCCAATCGCATACCTTGGCGTCCATCCACGTCAACTGGATACCCTCAACGCCGGCATGGATCAGACCATCGGAATCCATGCCAATATTATACCGGCTTCCCTTCTTATACCATTCAACAATTTCCCTCATTACCCCGTATAAATCCGTGCGAATGGTCTTTAAGTCTTTTGCGAAGCGGAGGTATTGGTACACGGCATTGATGTACCACAAAGAGGCGTCAACCGTGTTGTATTCGGGCGTCTCGCCATAATCGGGGAAGCGGTTAGGGATCATCCCCTTATCCACAAACTGCGCATAAGTCAGCAGTATCTCCCGTGCGTCATCAAACCGGCCTTGCACAAGGGTAAGCCCCGGTAGCGAAATCATGGTGTCCCGTCCCCAGTCTCCAAACCAGGGATACCCCGCGATGATACTCTTTTTATTACTGCCCCGTTTTACAATAAAGCTATCTGCTGCTGACAAAAGGGAGTTTAATGCCTCTGTGCGTTTGTTTTCCTTGCCTTGCACCGGTTGTGGCAAGCGCAGCCCCGCCCTGCGTTTGACTTCCCCGTTAAACAGGGACGAAACGTCAATCTCGCTATGCGGGTGCAGGGTCGCCACAACAAAGCACTCCGTGCCTTCGCTTACGTCAAAATGCAAGGCAAAGGGGCTAAAATGGTCTTCATGCGCCTCCAGACCGCGCTCTATCTCCTTTGGGTATTCCATATTCTTGTGCCAAAAGGAATCCTTGTCTATTGATTGCGCGTTGTGGAAAAGATAGAGCGGCGGGAGGCCTTCGTAAGGCAACAGACACACCCCGTGAGGTAACTGTTCATAACGAGTATTCAGTGCCGGATTTTCATGGGTAAGACAATGATCGTCACGAAATGCAATCAATACCCGTACCTTTAAAAACAGGGGGGCGGCAGACGCCGCGCCGGACGTGCTAATCCGGTACCGTATTACCGTAGTATTTTCTCCGTAGACCATAAACACGCTTTTTCCGATGGTTATGCCGTGAATACTGTAGGTGAAGGTGGGAACCGGAGTCAGGTCAAATTGGACGAGGTTTTTGTAGCCTTCCGGATAGATTGCATTTGGATAGAAATTCGTCGATAGTGGGAACGGGTCTTCTCCCACAGACAAAGACTCTTCCAGCTTTGAAAGCGTAAGGATTCGCCCCAACGGCGGCTTTGTGGCCGCCATGAGCAGTCCGTGGTAACGCCTTGTATTTGCCCCCGTTATTGTGGAGGAGGCATAGCCGCCAATACCGTTGGTTTCCAGCCATTCCTTTTCAGAGGCTTGTGAGAGGCTGGTGCAGATGTTTTTGTCAAATGATATGAAAGATGGCATTTTTTATCAGATCAATTCTATTCTCGAATGTGCCTCTACCAGTGCCTTGCCAAAGAATAAACAACTTGCCTGGGATTATTTTAAAATTAAATCCAAACGCCTCATGAAAAATTGCGCCGCTTAATTTTTCAACAAAGTAATAACATTATGTAGGGGCAATTCGTGAATTGCCCCTACATCCCCAATCCCTAATCCTCAATTCTATTGAGTTCTGGATATAAAGACATCCATACCACCGTTATGCGAGGTATCATAAGAGCCTGTCGTTGTGGGAAAGTTTGATGATGCAGTATAACCCGTCACATAGACCTTCCCCCCTGCGGTTATGGCAATAGAATTGCCCCGATCATTATCACTTTCCCCCAAAAACGTGGATACCTGCAGGCTGGTCAGGCCACTGTTGAACCTCGATACAAAGGCATCACCATTACCGCCATACGAACCAGTCGTCACGGGAAAGTTTGTTGAATAAGTATAACCCGTCACATAGACCACACTCTTGTACTTGTATACGGCAATGGAATTGCCCCGTTCATCACCACTTCCCCCCAAAAACGTGGATTTGTCCAGGTTGGTCAGGCCACTGTTGAACCTCGATACAAAGGCATCACCATTACCGTTATACGAGGTATCATAAGCGCCCGGCGTCGTGGGAAAGTTTGTTGAATAAGTATGACCCGTTACATAGACCTTCCCCCCGTATCTGGCAATGGAAATGCCCAGATCATCAAGGCTTCCTCCCAAAAACGTGGATTTCTCCAGGCTGGTCAGGTCGTTCTTGAACCTCGATACAAAGACATCGCCATTACCATTATACGAGGTATCATAAGCGCCAGGCTTCGTGGGAAAGTTTGTTGAATAAGTATAACCCGTCACATAGATCTTCCCGCCTGCGCCTCTGGCTACAGACTGGCCCCAATCACTACTACTCCCACCTAAAAACGTGGATGCCATCAGGCTGGTCAGGTTGCTGTCGAACCTCGATACAAAGACATCATAATTACCATTAGGCGAGGTATCATAAGCGCCTGGCGTCGTGGGAAAGTTTGTTGACGCAGTAGCACCCGTCACATAGACGTTCCCCCCTCCGGCTGTGATAATGGAATAGCCAATATCAGGATTACTCCCGCCCAAAAACGTGGATTTCTCCAGGCTGGTCAGGTCGCTGTCGAACCTCGATACAAAGACATCATAATTACCATTAGGCAAGGTATTATAAGCGCCTGGCGTCGTGGGAAAATCTGGTGACTGTGTAGAACCCGTCACATAGACCTTCCCCCCTCCGGCTATGGCAATGGAATAGCCCAGGTCATTAAGGCTTCCCCCCAAAAACGTGGATTTCTCCAGGCTGGTCAGGTCGCTGTCGAACCTCGATACAAAGACATCATAATTACCATTAGGCAAGGTATTATAAGCGCCCGGCGTCGTGGGAAAACCTGATGACTGTGTAGAACCCGTCACATAGACCTTCCCCCCTGCGTCTATGGCCACAGAATAGCCCTCTTCATTACTAATCCCACCCAAAAACGTTGACGCAAGTAGTGGGTCGATGATGAGGTCTTTTGTGGTGTCATAGGAGGCGACGGTGAAACCGTAGGTAAGTTTCGGGTTTTGAGTTTCGGGTTTCGAGTTTTTGGTTTTAAGTTCTCCGATGCCTTCCGTCACCCCGATCCCTGTCCCCTGAATACTGTATGCCACCTCCACATCTACCCTCTTCCCATCTATCTCCTGATACGCCACGGGTTTTGTGAATTTGACCGGCCCAAGCTCAGTCTCTGCCACAAGCTCGCCGGATTCGTTTATCTGTAATTTTGGATTTCGGAATTTGGATTTCGGATTTTCCACTCCGCACTCCGCATTCCGCACTCCGCAATCTTTTACTCCTTCCAATCGTATCATTATCTGCCCCGGACTTGCGCCGGGTTTTACCGTAAACAATTTCTCCACGTTGTTCCCGTGAGCCTTCAGCTTTAACCCTATACCCTCATATACCTCGCCCATATCCACTGCTTCATACGTTGATATGCTGCTCTTCCACTTCGACGGGTCATTCCCCTTAAAATAGCTTACGGTTGTTACAGACTGCACCCCGCCCCTGATTTCACCAATCTTTCCGCCTACCAGTTCTTCCTTTAAGGCAACGCCCCCTACGTCAGATTTTAAATTTTGGATTTCAGATGGTGGATTTTGAGTTTCGGGCTTCGGATTGTGGATTTCGGAATTTGGGAGTTTTGACTGGGAATAAACCGCCCGTGCTAATCCCGTATGGAGAAACGGGGCTTGTCCGTACCACCCATACAGCCTTCCCTCTTGCCCATCTGCGCCTCTGCACCCATGCCTTACGTCTCCATCCCTGCACTTCCTGCCTTCCTTAGCGCTCTCTTCGTGCTTGGGCAACGAATACACAATCTCACCATCTCCTGTAACAAACACCGTCCCACCAAAGGTGTTTGCATAGAACCTTACCCGTTCATCCGTCTGCCCTTCATTGGCTATGAATGGTACCTGCAGTGTTTGTGCCTTTTGGATGATCTCCGCCTTATCCTGAACCTGTCCACCGGTAGTGACTACTGATTTTTGGACAACCTCTGTCTTCGATGGTCTGCTTACTTCAACCTCTGCATGGAGATTTCTGGCCAAAAGCGCTGCCAGTAAAATAAATACAAACGCCATAACAGTATCACACCTTTTCAACTTGCTGCCCTCCTTATAAAAATCTACCGGTGGCAGGCGGAATCTCCCGCCACCATAGGCTCATAGTACAAATTCGACCGCGCAATGCCTACCATCTCACACTGCCTACGAACACTTAACTCCTTATCATCTCATTCTATCAACCCCTTTTTTCATCAAGAGTGCCTTGCAAGGCTTCGAAAGCCTTGCAAATAGCGGAGATACAGCCGTTCTTACTTTGAAATCCTCCTTATTTTCCACAGTTCTGGCAGAGCGATTGATCTCTCCCATTGTTGTGCCATGCTCAGTTCCGCCAGAAAAGGAATACAGAAGTAAGGCACTCGGCCAAAGTAAATTATTCCAACAACGGGCAGATTTGCATGGCACTAAAAGAGTATTATAGAGATGAACCACTACTCAGCCTCTATTGTTTTGGAACAATTATTTATGGCCGAGTCCCTAACTGCCCTCGTGCCTATATTGAGACCACGATAAGCCCTACTCATCGATGCATCAATTTCTTTTGCGCCCGATTCCACGTGGATAATATCTGCTGAAATGATACCGTTGTATTCTGCGCCAATATGCTTTTAGAGTTCCCGCCTGATCTCCTGACGGGCCAGGTCAAAGTCTGCCAGACTGATATAGGGTTTGTGTGTATCTTTCAGCGCGTGGATAACTAAGGGAAGGCGACGTAAAACGCCTCTGGTTCTCTGGAATGTGGGACAACTTGCCCCAACGATGATAAAGGATGTCTACAACCTCAGGCATAAAAGGATATGATTAATTTTTAATGATTTGTGTTTTCATAAACTACCTAATCACGACAAACGATTCCCCTGTCCCGGAAATTTCAGACGAATTTCAGCCAGGATTTTCAAACCGCCGTTGTCCAGCATCCTTTGGGCAAGTTCATTGCCTATTTTTGCCGCCTCAGTAACCGGCCCGCTGTGGCTGTCACGTATGCAGTGATCGCCGTCAAGCTTACAAATTACCGCTTCCAGAGAGACCACGCTTCCCTCTATCTGCGCGTACGCTCCGATGGGTACCTGGCAACCGCCCTGCAGCTTTGCCAACAGCGCGCGCTCAGCTTCCACGGCGATCCTGGTCTTTTTATCATCAAGTTTCGATACAATTTTGTTGATCCGGTCATCTTTGTCCCTTATTTCAATACAAAGCGAACCCTGCCCTACCGCCGGCAGCATAATGTCAAACGGTATGACCTGACTAATCTGTCCCTTATAACCCATCCTGATCAATCCGGCATGAGCGACAATTATGGCATCCAGATCGTCTTCGTTGAGTTTCTTGATCCGCGTATCCAAATTGCCGCGCAGGTCGAGAATCTTAAAATCAGGTCTAAAACCCAGCAACTGGGCC
>CAYJPZ010000007.1:0-15650 GCA_964372185.1 uncultured candidatus Brocadiaceae bacterium | reverse complement strand
AATCAACACGTCATGGGGGTCTTCACGTTTTGGGGTAGCGCCAATGGTTAACCCCTCGTGTATCTCCGTTGGAACGTCTTTGGCGCTGTGTACGGCGATGTCTATCTTGCCATTAATTAAGGCCACTTCCAGTTCCTTGGTAAACAGCCCAACACCGCCCAGGCGGGATAATGGCACGTCGGTAATTTTATCCCCCTTTGTCGATATTTTCTCTATATGAAATTCATAATCGGGATTGAGCCGTTTAAGCTCTGAAATAACCCAATTGGTTTGAATGAGCGCTAGTTTACTTCCTCTGGAACCGACAACCACTTGTTTTCCCGTTACCAATGTCAACCCTCTCCCTACCTGATGAAAAGCCAAAGTATAATGCGAGTCCATACAAACAATAAATAATTCAGTAAATTTTATGCAAATGATATCATAATATATAAGAAGAGTCAAACGAGTTTGTTGGTCTGAGGTTTCGCCTCGCTAAAATCCATAAACATCCAAATGATGGGATTATTCCAGGTTGGAGTGTCGCTTGTGCATGTCACGCTCGGAACTGTTTAGTCTTGATACGAGGGACAGGATAACGCCATCCAGATATACGAGACAGGCCTGTTCAAAGAGTGTGCTGCGAAACTGGATAGAGCCATTATCCTTGTAGTCGGTGCGAACCTCTTGCACCGGCAATTCGATAACCGTATCCGCTTGTTGTGCCAGCGGAGAGGTTTTGTGCGATGTAACCGCTACTACCGCCGCTTGCGACTTCCTGGCCAAACCCGCAATATAACGGGTAATATGGGTGCTGCCGGAACTGCTGCATGCGATTAATAAGTCTCCTTTATCGATATTCGGGGTTGTGGCGTCACCCACGCAATAGGCATTTAAACCGATGTGGGTTAACCTCATAGCAAAGGTACGCGACACAAGGCCGGACCGACCCTGTCCCGTAACAAACAGATTGTTTGCGGAAAGGAGGGATGACAGAAATTTTTCGTAAGCCCCTTCATCGATTTTTTCGAGTACGGAGCGTATTTCATCCAGGATGATTTGCGTGGTAGCCCTAATACCGACAGGGGTATCTTCAAACTTCAAAAAAGTTTCCTTATTATGTGGTTGATTGCCGTCGACAAACTCATCAGCGCCACTTTATTGCGTCTGTTGGATTGATTTGTTAGACATTTATTTTACTAATGCATGTGGAAAATTCGGACTATCCGGATTTACTATTAGTTTTCTATGCCCTGGAGATACCATTAAATCCATGTCTTCCATTGGAACGGCGCCAAGAAGAACCTCATCGCCTAAAACTAACGCCCCAACGAAGCAATTTCTGTTTTCAAAAAGCACCTCAATTGGACCGACATAAGGAACCATCTGTTTTCTACCATCGGCGGTTGTTACCTCACGTTGGTTATTAATCTCTAATTTGAGTTGAAGTGCAATATGCTCCGGAATACATAAAGTCAAAGCACCTGTATCAACCATCGCTTTAATGGTAATGGTTTTGAGCTTTGGTAAACGGGGATTTTTCAGCTTTATCTCTGCATGAACGTATCCCATAGATTATCTCCCATTAAATTAGGCCTTCGGCGACTTATTTGTGTTCACACGTAAGGACACGGGCACCGTGTCCCTACTTTGGAAATTCCTATACATTTAATTAGGTCGCCTACGGCGACTGCTTTTTGTAGCACCGACCTTCATGGTCGGCAATGGCCGGGAACGCAGACCAGGCGGGGGATAAACCCCCGCGCTACGGGAATTCGCCTCGTATAACTTATAAAAGCTCAGGTAGATGCTGAGAACAATGAATTATAGCCAGAACATCTATTTGATTTGATTTGGTTTTATTCGATAAATAATCCTATAAGGATTTTCTATTATTTCACGAATATCATCCGCTTCATATTCCGGTACAATACGTCCTGACATGGGGAAATATGCAATTTGTTCTGACCGCCTTGTCATCATATCTGTCACTCGTTTGGCATATACAGGCGAATCGTGTGCAATGTACTCATAGATATCTATCAGATGCGCTATTGCATTGTCCGTCCAGTGAACGTTCACTATGGCAGCCCAAATCTGGCACGAACTTCTTTGACGTCTATGGTTCGGTCTGCCTTGCTGTCATCAAGCCCGGCCTCTATGGACTGTCGAACATAAATCTTATACATTAAGTCATCCCATGTTGCATTGTCCGGCAGGTTCTCCAACAGATGGTACGCTTCTTGTTTTACGTTAGATGATTGCATGCGTAGCCTCTCTATTCTGTGTTTTTTACCTTTCATTGACTACCTATAACAAAGGTTTGATAGTAATTACAGAATTCTTAAATTAACACGTATGCGCCCCCCCCCTAAAACTTCACCTTCGGCGTTTCCTTTTCCGCCTCTGCCACTTCAAAGTATTTCGCCTCAGAAACGCCTACACGCGCTGCGAAGAAACTGCCGTAAAAACTTTTGATGTAGGTGTTACATTCCTTAACCGCGTCATTGTATCTTTTCCGTTCCACGGAGATGCGGTTTTCCGTGCCTTCCAGGGTGTCCTGCAATTTAAGGAACGATTCGTTTGCCTTCAGATTGGGGTATGTTTCCTGGAACATGAGCAATCGTGACAGAAAGCCTTCAATCTGCGTTGCGGCCTTCGTCTTGTCTTCAATAGTGCCGGCGCTAAAATATCCCTTTCTTGCCTCGGCAAGTTTTTCGAAGATTTCTTTTTCATGAGAGGCGTAGCCCTTTACCGTTTCCACCAGGTTCGGGATAAGGTCGTACCGTCTTTTGAGTTGTGTGTCCACCTGCGACCACGCATTTTTCACCCCTTCATTCAGGGTAACCACCTTATTGTATCCTTTAACGTACCAAACGCCAAAGATTATACCCAGAAACACCACGATAGCAATAACGGGTACTATTTTTTTTATCATTTCTCATACATCCTTTCTGCCGAATTTGATTTAGCATGAGTGACTCTGTTAATTAAGCCCCAAAAACACTCATTTGTGAAGACAAATCGCAAATAAAGATTTTTAAATGCAATAACTACCACCGTCCGGAAGCGCCTCCCCCACCAAACGAGCCGCCGCCACCGCCACCAAAACCACCAAAGCCTCCAAATCCACCGGAACCAAACCCCCTGGAACCGCCATAAATAATCGGCGGTCCACCCCACCAATGCGACGATGAATGCCGTCCGCCCATTAAATACCTTATGAAAAAGGGCGCTACTACAAGCAAGATCAGCAGCGAAAGGTATGGACTCTGCCGGGACCCGGCGCGCTTTCTGACGTCTATCATGCTTGGCATTCCGGTAATCGTTGCATTGCTTTGCTCTGCAACCTTGTGAACGAGTACCACCACGCCCAGAAGTATGCCTTCGCTATACTGCCCTTTTTTAAAGTAAGGCGCAAAGTATGACCTTCCAACCGTGCCGCAAAAACCATCCGGCAAAACGTCTTCCAGCCCATAGCCGATTTCAAGCCGATAGGCCCGATCTCTTTTTGCAACAACGATGAGCGCCCCGTTGTCCTTTCCCTTTTGCCCCAATTTCCAGCGGCCGGCAAGGTTTATTGAGTATGTCTCTATCGGAACGCCGTCCGTCGTATCAATGGTAAGGACGATCATTTGTGCGCCGGTCTTCTGTTCCAGTTCCTGGAGATAGCCGTTAAGATTTCTCTCATAATTATCACTAATGATGTTGGCCCTGTCATCCACGTATCGCTGCGGTCTTGGTAAATCCTGTGCCTCCGTAATTACGCAAAAACACCAGAAAACAAGGAACGTTGTCAGATAATACAGCACCGGATTTTTAAGGAAGTTTTGCTTCAAATTCATCAACCTCCCTCGCCAGGGTGTCCAGTTCGAGATATAATCCCCTAAAAAGTTCCTTGAGTTCCTCAAGGGCAGGATACACGCCGGTGTGCCGTATATCAAGCAGCCGTTTAAACACAAGGGTATTTCTATTGCAACATTTCTCCAGGACAGAAAGGACGTTGCCCTTTTCCCTGGGAATTTCCTGTCCATACAAAAACAATATGCCCCGAAACACAGGGAAAAAGCCGGAAAGAGACCCGGTAAGCAGTTCCCCCAACGCCTTCCTATCGCCCATGGTCTTTATGTAGCCGTGGCAAAGGGTTTGAAGTTTGCCCTTCAACTCCCGTTCGCACTGCATCCTGGCGTCCGCCTTTTCAATATTTATAGCGCTTAAGATATCTTCTCCGTAGACCAATTGGTGGATCAGCTTCATCTCCAGGAATTCCAAAGGAAATACTTCCAGTGACCTGCTGATGTAATCGGGGGTCATAATGAGGGGGGCGCTCACCCCTTTTTTCCCATAACGCTTCCCCATCAACGAGATAAAATCAAAAAAGGAGATTTTGATTGTTTTCACAATAATGAGGGTATTGATATCGGAAGATTTGGGGTAGAAGTCTTTTGTTACGGCGCTGCCTATCACGTACATTGACACAATGTCTTCTTTACAATGATTTACGGTGTCGGCAAAAAAGGGTCCGATGATCTTTCCGGCTTGAGTGGCTATTTGAGATAAGTTTAGGTCTTCCATAGTATCGTATTTGTAGTAATTAGAGGTTTTAAAACGTGCTTATCCTGTCGTATTTGTCTTATCCGAAAAACAGAGGTTTAAGATTTTAAATTAACGCATCCTCCGGAATTGCCCTCCCGGGATGGGTGCAGGAGCGGGTGCCACTATCACTTTGCCATCGCACAAATTCATCGAGGTTTTTTTGGGGGGGGGAATTACAGGTTGTTTTCCCTGTCTTCCAGTCTTTTTCTTAGCGCCGCATTTTCCCTTTTAGTCGCATCAAGATCGAAGAGTAAATACTTGACATCCAATCGGAGTGAATCAAGGGTTTCCTGCAACGCCTTTAAACTGGTTACAACTTCCTCATACTTGCTGCCAATCTCACCAGTCAGCATTTCCAGATCCTTCCGCTTCATCTCTGGAAACTGTTTCATTTCTTCAACGAGTTTCTGCAGTTTCTCTTTAAATGTTTGTCTATCCACAACACGACCTCCCCGTTCTTTCTGTCCACCCAACTGGAATTCACCAAAACAAGCGCTTCCACCGCACAATAACAACACAGATATTAAGGCAATCGGCATAAAATGTCAAGGTTTAAAGCGGGCTGCCGAGCATCTCTTCATACAGGTGGTGATACTCTTCGGCAATGGCGCGCCATGAAAAACGCCTTCCGTAAGCTGCTATGGCTTGGTTGTTCCATTCTTTGGCAAGGGCAGTATTAAGGGCGGAGGCCAGGACGTCCGGGTGATTGGAATTAATCAATATGCCTAACGAATCATTGATTACCGCTTCCGGAACACCACCAACCCTTGTCGCCACCACCGGCCTGCCACAGGCAAACGCCTCAACGATAATGGTGGGGAATCCCTCGCGGCGGCTGGGCAGGCAGAGGACGTCGCAGGCATTGAGCCACAGGGGAATCTCGTCGTGCCTGACAGTCCCGGTAAAAAGAACGCGTGCTTCAATGCCCAACGCCTTTGTTAATGCCTTCAGTTCCGGCGCGGATTCACCTTTCCCTATGATAATGAGATCTGCCTGGTTTGATGTGCTTACGTTAACAAATGCACGGAGTAAGGCATCGACACCCTTGACGGGCAGTAAATTGCCTGCAAAGAGAATGGCCTTCCGGCTTACCGGGAGGCCGAGCCTCTCCCTGCCCTTTGTCTTGTCTATAGGAAAGAACGCATCTTGCCGCACCCCATTCCTGATTACAGATACATCCTTTTGAAGCGGCGCCATTTTCTCTATCAACCCTTTTAACGCGAAGCTGACGGTTGCTACTTTGTGCGCCCTCTTCAGGGCAAAAAGGATTAATTGTCTCAGGAAGAAGCTTTGGGGGAAGGTATGGACGTCGGAGCCGTGCGCGGTAATGATTACCCGCTTTCCGCAAACCATCCCCAGCAAAACGGCTGCAAACCCTGCGGGACATGCCATGTGCGCATGGATGAGATCGAAGGAGAATTTCCTTTGTAATCTTTTTACCAGCAGGAGCGCTGCAAAAAAGAAGGCAAAGGCCCGGAAGAATAGTCTGTCGCCTTTGGGCAGGACGAATAATTTTGGCCGATAAACCTCTATGCCATTTGTCAGGCGGTTGTATTTGTTTTTTCCATCTGAAGAACCGCCTGCACCCCTCTTTTTGGCAAAGGGCGCTAACAATCCAAGCGGATTCCAAAGACGTGGATGAATGACGACGACCTCGTTCTTGTGTGACAGCGCCTTTGTCAATTCATAGACAAACACGCCCGAAGCCGGTTCGTCTTCATCCGGAAACATGTCAGTTAATACCAGTATTTTCAATCCGATTCGCCCTACTTTTTTCAAATCGCCCAATTCCGCTATTCCCAAGGTGCGTGCCGACAAGATGGGCGGAATTACCATCATAAATATCATGCCGTCAGAAGGAAACTCCTGACGGCACTATAAACACGGCTACATCACGGGATTAACCATGTACCAGGGCAACAAAAAGTGTAATCACAGAAAGCCGGTACAACCATTTCATGGCATTGTTAATCCCATCCTTTGTAAAGCATCTCCTGCTTGTTTCAGGATTCATACTCATAGCAATGTCACCGGAGCAGACGTCAGATGCCGCACATGCAGCATCTTTATCCTCCCCGCCGAGGTTACTGTCAGTATCTTGTGTGCAGATGTCCCGTTTGCATGCGCCTGATGTATCGGTATCGCACCTATCAATTTTGCAAGGACCAGAGGAATCTGATGTGCAGGTATCTTTGGTGCATTGAGATGAACTGTCGTTTGTGCAGCTATCCGTTTTGCAACTACCCGAGTTGTCTGATATGCAGGTATCAATTGTGCAACTCCCGGACTTGTCTGTTTCGCACTGGTCGGACTTACAACTGTCAGTGGAATCTGATGTGCAGGTATCTTTTACGCAAGTACCTGACGCATCAGACTGGCAAGTATCGCGGCGGCACTTGCCCGAACTATCTGATAGACATGAATCTCGTAAACAATCACCGGATCTATCACTTGTACAGGCATCATTAGTGCATTTACCTGATTGGTCTACCTGACATTCATCATTCGTGCATTTATTCGACTGATCGGTATCACAGACATCCTTTTGCAGGCAGCTATCAGTGCCGCTACAAGCATCCAGCGCAGTACAGCTATCCTGGGCGCATGGCCGCTGTGCATTGGCCACTGAAAACAGGGTTGTGTTGACCCTGGTGAGAGGCGGTATATCAGGCAATACGTTGATGGCGAAATAACCTCCGGTTACCTTCGCAAGCCACCTTATAAATTCCCTTCTCAGCATACAATTACCCTCCTTTCTCGTTAACGAGGTAAGGCGCTGCGCCCTCCTCATACCTATCGATCAATATATCCTTATCACTTACCATCAACTCAGAGTTGATGGCCATGGAGCACTCTATCTCATGTCTGATGATTTCACAACTAAATTCATCGTCTGGAATTTCCATACTTCCGTTTATATCCACCGCGTGCTTCCAGCAGCCGCCGCCGCAAAGATACCTCGCCCAACAGTCTTTACACACGGGGCGGTTATCTACCGTGAGGTCAAGTATCTTTTGCTGGAGGGTCAGGTCCAGCCCGCGGGTAATATCTCCCATTCTGTATTCATTCATTCCCACAAACCTGTGGCAGGGATAGAAGTCGCCGTCCTGCGAAAGGGCAAAATAGGTTCTCCCTGCCCCGCAGTAATGGGCAAGCCTTTCCCTGACTACCCTCGTCTCCCTGATAAACCGCACGAGGTTAGAATAGTTAAAGTAGCGGTTGTTCCTTACGCTCTTTACGAGGATGTCAGCAAGCGTCTCGTGCTGCCTCTTTATCTTTTCAACGTCTTCCTTTGTTACCGCCGCATTCCCGTTATTTCCCACAGCAGGCTCTATATGAACTGAGCCAAAACCTAAAGACAGGAGATGATCAACCACCTCAGGAAGGTTCACAAGATCATGAGAAACCGTAGCCCTGGCCGGAACCTTACCACGCCGGGCAGAGAGAAGCCGTTTGATTCCGGGAAGGGCACGTTCATAGGACCCCGTTCCGTCACGCAGGCTGCGGTTCTTGTCCTGGATTTCACTCGGTCCGTCTATAGAAACCTGACACCCCACCCCGTGTCTGACCAGAAAGTCCACAATTTTGTCATTCAGAAGAAGGCCATTGGTCGAGATAGAGAGACTTACCTTTTTGCCGCTTTCCACTTCCCTTTTTTTGATATAAGGCACAATCTTTTCAATAAGGCCGAACTCAAGAAGCGGTTCACCACCAAAGAAGACAATACTCAGGTCTTTTTGTCCTCCACAATTTTCAAACAGGAAATCTACCCCTTTTTCGGCTATTTCATAAGGCATTCCTTTTGTTTTTGCACCATAGAGATAAGGGGCATCTTCCCACCCTTCCTGTTTGTTTGAACCGTAGCAGTAGCTGCATCCCAGGTTACACCCATGGGTAACCATAAGCTCCAGGTGTCTGATCCCCCGCCTTTTCCTGAGCGCTGGTTTTTTCACGGGAATATTGGATAATCCTTCTTGTAAAAATCCTTCATTTTTCAAATATAAAACGGCATTGTTAATATCCACCTTTCGGTATTGTTTCTTCAGGGATTTCATGGGGTCGTTATCATTGTCCCGTGAAAGCAGGGTGACCAGGTCATAAACAAGGGGTGCCACCTCGTAAAAGAGCATGGTTTCCACGTTGAAAAGGATGCTTTTACCGAACATCCTGAAAAGGTGAAATTCTGCGAGGCGATAATCAGTATTCATTTTCCTTTTAAGGCTTTTACACCCTACCTACAAATTAGGTTACCTTTGATGTAGCCGCATGACTTTAGTCTGCGCCCTGGCACACCCATTAAGGGTGCAACTACTCTGTTTGAAATTCCTATACCTAAACAAAAAAACCTTACTGCAAAGACATTCTTAAAATATCTTCGGCAGTAAGGCTGTCTTTATTACACGAAAGGACTTCTCCTTCGAGTTCCCTGTACTTCCTTACGTCTTTAAAGACTCTTTACTTTGCGCCCCCCGATTGCCCGGGGTTTGCCTTTGTCGTAATGTTTTTTGTTCATTACAAATTGGTAAAACGGTCTTATTTAATATATAGTGTAGTGTATAGTATTGTCAGCGTCAAATGTCAAGCAAGAAATTAATAAAACTTATAGAATTGGCAGGAAAGTAATGCAATACCGCAGATCAAAAATACCGGGGGCAACCTTCTTTTTTATGGTTGCGACTTATCGAAGGAGGCATTTCTGCATGTAACCACTCACCAGCCATTTCGCATTCGCGCATTTGTTTTGCTTCCAGATCATATTCACTGTTTATGGACGTTGACACTTCCGGGGACACCATACTTAATTTTGGAGATTCCTATTTTCCCTTTGAGACCCTTTGTGCAGAGCATTCTCCCCAATATATTTTTAAGCCGGGCTATAAAACTGTCAGCGCCAAGCGGTACCCCTGCTCGCTCGTCAGAACGAAACTTTTCGACCTCTTCATAATCTTGCAATTTAACTCCACTTCCCGTAATATAGGTTATTGTAATTACCGTTACGATAATGCCGGGGAGTGTTTATGAAATTCTACTGCAAATGTGATAAAACATGCATACGAACCACGCTATAATCAATTTCCTCCCCTTTTTTATCAAAAGACGGCTGGCGGGGCGCGCCTATCTGCAAAATATCCTGGCAAACACGGGCTGGCTCTTCGCGGACCGCATCCTCCGCATGGTTGTCGGGCTTTTTGTGGGGGTGTGGATTGCCCGATATATGGGGCCGGAGCAGTTTGGCGTTTATAACTATGCCCTGGTATTCGTTGGTATGTTTTCGGCGTTGTCCAATCTGGGACTGGACGGCATCGTTGTGCGCAACGTCGTCCGAGATTCGGCGAGCAAGGACACGATCCTGGGGACGGCCTTTTTCCTGAAATTTGCCGGTGGCATTATTACTCTCATCGTATCCGTCGGGGCAATTATGGCACTGCGCCCCGGCGACAGCGTAACCGGCTGGTTGGTCGGCATTACCGCTGTTGGCACCATTTTCCAGGCCTTTGATACGATAGATTTCTGGTTTCAATCACAGGTAAAATCCAAATATACGGTCTACGTCAGAAATGGGGCATTTTTAATGATTACCCTGGTAAAGATTCTGCTTATCCTGACTCGCTCGCCGCTCATCTCCTTTGCTTGCGCCGGCCTTGCAGAAATTGTTGCAGGCACGATTGGGCTTATTTTTGCCTATCGATTACACGGGAACTACCTTAACAAATGGCGCATGAGCCTTCCATACGCAAAAGAGTTGCTTGCCGATAGCTGGCCGTTGATATGCTCATGCCTGGCTGTGGGTTTTTTTATGAAGATAGACCAGGTTATGTTGAGGGAAATGATCGGGAGTGAAGCCGCGGGGATTTATGCGGCGGCGACGCGTATTTCCGAAATCTGGTATTTTATTCCCATCATTATTGTTTCATCGGTTTCCCCTGCAATTGTTGACGCCAAGAAGACCGGGGAGCACCTCTATTACCGGCGATTACGAAAACTCTTTCATTTCACGGCGGGTTTGGCCTTTGCCATTGCCATTCCTACGACCATCTTGTCAAAATATTTCGTTTTACTGCTTTTTGGTAAAAGCTATGCGGCGGCGGGACCCATTTTGGCAATACATATATGGGCAACGCTTTTCTATTTTTTGGGAATTGTACAAGGCCCGTGGAACGTTACCGAAGGGCTTATGAACTTATCGCTGAAAAGAACGTTGATTACGGCCGTCGTAAATATTATCCTCAATCTTATCCTTATCCCGATGTATTCGGGTATTGGCGCTGCAATTTCAACGGTGGCCGCATACTTTTGCGGCGCGTTTTTAGCAAACGGGATTGACGAGAGATCCCGTCAAATATTTTATCTCCAAATCGAAGCCCTATTCTTTGTGCCGTTTTTTAAGCGGGTGATTGCGAAAACAACCTGCCGTTCTTTATGAAAGAAAATCCTAAAATACTCATTTTTGTCGTTGCCTACGAGGCGCAGACCACACTGGAAAAAGTTTTGGACAGGGTGCCGGAAGAGGTCTTTCAATATGACACGGAGGTCCTGGTTATTGACGATTCCTCCAAAGATAAAACCTTTGAGGTAGGCGTAAGATACTCGGATGGCAGGAAAAACTATCCTATCACCATCTTGCATAACGAAGAAAATCAGGGATACGGGGGAAATCAAAAGCTTGGGTATTCATACGCGATAAAAAACAACTTTGATATCGTTGTCTTGCTTCACGGAGACGGACAATATGCCCCGGAGTGCATACCCACCCTCATAGCGCCCTTACTGAACGACGCTGCCGACGCGGTGTTCGGCTCCAGGATGCAAATAAAAGGCGAGGCAAGAAAGGGGGGGATGCCCTTCTATAAATTTATCGGAAACAAAATCCTTACGAAAATACAGAATTTTTTGCTAAAGACGCGCTTTTCCGAGTTTCATTCAGGCTTCAGGGTGTACCGGGTTGCAGCCCTTTCGAAAATCCCTTTTCAATATAATGCAAATGACTTCCACTTCGACACGGAGATAATAATCCAATTGGTGATGGGCAATTTTAGAATTACGGAGCTGCCGATACCCACCTATTACGGTGATGAAATATGCCGGGTTAACGGGATCAGGTACGCCAAAAATGTCGTGGTTACCACGTTGCTGAGCCGGTTACATCAGATAAATCTTTTCTATGACCGGAAGTTTGACCTTTGTATGGATACCAATACCATATACGGCTTAAAGCTGGGCTACAAGTCGTCGCATACACTCGCGCTTGATGAGGTTACGCCGGGAAGCAGGGTACTGGACGTCGGCTGCGGTCCCGGCCATTTTACCGGGGAATTGCGGAAGAAGGGTTGTGTATCGACGGGAATGGACAGGTACGAACCGGCGGACAGAGGGCTTTTCAAGGATTTTTATCTTTGGGACGAGGCACGGGACGTCTTTAACCATGATATAAGTTCATACAATTTTGTTCTCCTCCTGGACGTTGTTGAGCATTTCAAAAGGCCAGAGGCGTTTTTGGACAGTTTACGGCGTTGCGCCGGGACAAACCGCCCTAAATTAATCGTTACGACGGGCAACGTGGCATTTTTTATCGTAAGATTGCAGTTGCTGATGGGGCGTTTCAATTACGGGCAAAGGGGGATTTTAGACCTTACCCATTCCAGGCTATACACCTTTAAAACACTCCACAAATTGTTTGTGCAGTGCGGATACAAAATCGAGAAAACACGCGGCATACCCGCGCCTTTCCCCAAAGCGATAGGGTTGAATTGGTTTTCAAAAGCGCTGCTTCACCTGAACGATTTTTTGATACACGTCTCCAAAGGCCTTTTTTCGTACCAGATATTTATGGTCGCCACCCCTACCCCGACGGTTGATGCAATGCTGACAAACGCCATAAGCGCCAGCAGGCTGAAGGCCGGGAAAATACTTGATGAGGCGAAATGAACGGCTTTTTTGGTAAGTTTTTTTAACAAACCGGTGACCCATACGTGTTAAGAAATGAAAAAATGGACAAACCCAGCCTGATTGCATTTGCCATGATAGAACTAATACGGTTTCTCCGCTTATTTTCTACCAATATTTCGTTCCTAACGGAACTTTGCTGTGCATTAATTACGCAACAGACAGGCCAAACGTCATCAATTGACATTTATAGTCCCCCACTGGAATCCATCCGTAAGCGCGGCGAAAAAGAGAGGAAGTTTGGTTGCAGCTCTGCAGCGCTGGGCTGTATTTAGGGAATAAAGCAGCAGGGATATTTAGCATGAATACTTATCCTATTTCTTGGTATCACTCAATATGCGTTGCTAACGAGTTAGAAGTTATATTTATAATGACTTCATTATGTCAACATAGATGCTATTTTGCTTGACTTGCGCTATGCTTCTTGTTTAAGTAAAGAAAACTTGTTAATAATATAGTTATGCGGACAAGGAGATAAGTGAATGCCAACGATCTCGATGTTTTACGGCATAATTGTTCGGATGTATTTTGCCCCTGGCGAGCACAATCCCCCGCATTTCCACGTCTACTACAACGAGTATAAGGCATCGGTGGACATTCGCACGTGCGAAATCATTGACGGCAATCTACCCCGAAGGCAACAGAAGCTGGTCTTAGCATGGGCAGAACTTCACCAGGAAGAGCTGATGGCAGATTGGAACCTCGTCATGAAGGGAGAAAACCCATTCAAGATTCAACCGCTTTAGTAAGAAGGAGAGAAACATGTACCCGTCTGTATCAAAGGTAGTTCCTAATGAAGACTTTACTCTTGCTATTGTGTTCGATAATGGCGAAGATGGTATTCTTGACATGAAGCCGTATCTCAGTTTTGGGGTGTTTCAAAGGATAAGGGAGTATGAGCATTTCAAGCGTGTCCGGGTTGCTTTCGACACGATAGAATGGGACAGTGGAGTTGATCTCGATCCCGAATTCGTATACGGCAAATGTAAGATGACAACACACGCATAACAATTGGATGCAGCCGATTTCATGAGCTTGTCGGCTTCCGAAACGGCTGATCCATCCGTTAGCTGGCGCAATGCGAATTGAAGAATGACGGTGTTTTCAATGGCAACGATGAGTGAAGTGGTAAAAAAATGCAAACGCGGACTAACCCGCTCTTGCGGTTGACCGTGATCCGTCACACTTTACGCGGCGGCTGAAGCGTGTCATAGAGTACTGCCCCGTAAAAACTGTTTTTGTAAGTTTTTCATTGTGTCATGGTATGATGTGTATCAGTACATCAGTATGGAGAGTTAGCTATGTCCAACTGTAAGAATTTAGTTGAAATAGATCCAGAGAAGCTTAATGGAACCTCCGTTTTCTATGATACTCGCGTACCTATTCAAAAATCGTGATTAATTTCTTTCTGCGGCAGGGCCGCACCAGGAATGTATGTCTAAATCCGGGATAATTACCCTGCTCTGCGTCTTTGCCGCATACATTCCGGCGATGATACTCGTTCAGCAATGCGAGTATTTTCTGGTCAACGACTTTAGGCCCTATCATATAAGTTGCTTTGAGGACTGGACGCAGAGGTTATTACGTTATTTCAATCCCTTCGACACCACCGTTTGGCTGCATCGTCCGGTTCCGGAATCATTTGAATGGGCGTCTTCTTTACTGTTTAAAGGGCATCCGGGTCTTTGGCATCTCGTGTCACTCTCCTTTCGCCTGCTCACTATCGCGCTGGTGTGGATACTTTTGGGATGCTTCAGATGTTCGAATCATGCACGGATTACCGGGACGCTCTTCATTGCGTTTTTCCCCGCATTCCCCGAATCACAGCTTATATTTGCCGAGACGCTGCTCATCCCTTTCCTGCTGATAACCTACATCGGCGTTACCGTTTTGTATAAAGAGGCCGGAACGCATGGCGCGAGGACGTCCCTTGCCGTTATGACGTCCGCTTCATTTATCCTCACGACCCTCTGCAAGGAAATATTAGCGCCACTCTCCTTCACCTTCCTCGTCTTTCTCTATCCCGTTCTGTGGCAAAGGCAAAAATATCTTTTCAGGGTTTTTTACGCGCTTATGTCACTTGCAACCCTGCTGCAACTGGAGCGATGTTATTTGACGATATTTCAGCCCTACGCCCAGGGTGGTGAAAATGCCGGGCATTCGCCAATGTCTGCAATTACTAATCTTGTGTGGATTGTAGGGGATTCTTTTTTGTTAAGGACAAATGTCGCTCCGACAACCATACTCCTTTTCTTATTCACTGCCGTCGGTTTTTATCAACTGGCGCGCATGTTCACCGGCAAGCAACTGTCCCGTGGCGTAGGATTGCTTTGTATAATTTCATTCGTCATAACCGTAGTAATCCACCTTTTAACGCCATACAGGGCGCTTCGATACCTCTATCCGGGCGCAATCTTACTGATCCCGGCCATGGCGTATGGCTATGACGCCCTTCTGCCGGCAAGTACCCGGCTAAAGGCGTGGGTTTTTAAATATCTTGTCGTTGCCCTGTTCCTTTTTAGCCTGCCCGGTATTTACGCACAGGTGATCTCTATGCAGGCATCGAGCAAAGCGGACTGGGCGTTTTTGTCATATATCGTTCAGCAATATTCAGCGGGTAAGGATATCGTCTTTGTGAAAGATCAGGATTATGAGCGCAGCGTCTGGGCGAAATCTGAATTACAGGGGGTTAATTTGACCGGACAGCTCAGGACGGGGAACAACGGACACATTTTAGAGGTGGAGAGCGGTATTGATTTCCAGTCTATTAATCCGAACTCAATTGTTGTTTTTACTCCGGTTATGAATCCAGGCAAAAACAAGGAAGACCTTCTATCGCTAAGGATAGACAAAACGTTTGATTTTACAAAACAAGGAACACCCTACGCCGTCCTCTCTCATATTCAATCATTAACAAAAACCTTTAATCCGTTTTACCGGTTTTTGGCAGAGGGCGGCTCAACCCCATTTCCCGGCCACTACTGGCAAACTTATGTACCCGTTTTGGGGAATATGCATTCTGAAGTTCCTTATTTATCAATTGAATAGGATGTGTTAAAATTATTTATTAAACAATATTATGACTATCGGGTTAACTCAGCCAGAAAATCTATTGTATTACCAAGTAGTGC
>CAYJPZ010000006.1:0-45976 GCA_964372185.1 uncultured candidatus Brocadiaceae bacterium | reverse complement strand
ACCCACCCCTGCACCCCTCCCAGGAGGGGAATACTGGAGGATGTATTAATTTAGCGAGGAATACGTATGACCTTCAAAACGACAAACTTGGCTCTTGTTTTCCGGGAAAAATGCGCTGGATGCGCAACAGCCATCCGCAATTTTAAGGGGCGGTATAAATCGGTTTTCATAAATAGCGCCGTTACCTTTATGGCAATAAAGCTCGGGCTTATCTTCCTTGCTACTTTTGCTACAATGGCCTACTTCTTAAGCACGGCGAGCCAATACCTTGCAATAGAGACGTCTAAACCAAAGGCAATGCTCATGATTTCACCGCTCATCCTTATCATTATGGTAAAGGTGTGCTTCATAATTAAGATACTGGTGACGTACGGCAGATCAAGGGCGCTTATGAAATTGGCCGTTGATTATGTATGGTTAAAGGGTAAGGACTGCTTAAGGCTTGCGAAGGAGCCATTGCCAGTGGACTTAAGTACTCCAGCCCGTGGTCGTGTTGAAACATCGCGATTTTAGCAGGGTATTTCTGAAAAGTATACATTGTAAACTATCGTTGTGAGGCGCAGAGCGGGAAAACAATTGTTTTGTAGATTTGGCTGAACGTGAGTAAAATATATGCCGGATTTCTTAACAAAAAGGGTTTAAAGCATCTCTTGGTTGCCAAAAGAACTGTTTTCTGTACGTTTAATTTTAAGAAAGAGAGGTGATAGTGATTTTATACGTATTGTTTGGGGATATATGTTTCGTAGCGATTATTTAGGACTCGGTTGATTGACGTTGTAATGTCAAATTAAGGCTAGTTTTACCATGGGTTACGAAGTCAATATTCCTCAAATAAGTGTTTTTGGTGCCTAATCAACAGAGTCAGTGAAGTTACGAAAAAACAATTAAGGAGATAACCAATGAAGAGATATTTAATTAGCTTGTTGCTGTTTGCGGTAGTCGTTTTTTCTTTTGCAAGTCTGACTTCTGCAGAGAATGCGGCAGTGCCGGTTGCTTCTGACGGCATGCAGACGACGGATGAGATTGAATTATCGGGACCGGTCTATATGTATAATGAGTTTGCTGGTAGTGGTTCAGTTAACACTTATATAGTGAAACTAAAGGGCGCCTCTTATTTTACCATTAGCGCTGCAGATTGTTGTGATACAGGCGATACTTACTCGATGACGGCAGTAAGGAAAAGACCAGCGCCGAAGCAGAAGAAAACAAGTACGTTTGGCACTTCCATAGCTGGTACGTGTGAACCTCCAACATCAGGTTACGAAGGGGCAATAACGCTGAATAATCCCAAGAAAGTTGTTGTTAAGGTTAAGCCTACTAGCCTCGAGGCTGATATAGCTCATGGGACATATCTTAAGTTTGACTCTGACGGCACTATGACGATTACGACTAAAGGCACGTACTGCGGTGTATGCTGCAGCCAGTAGTATGGTTTAATGAAGTGAATTCCTTTTGCTTCTCAGCATTGACTTATCCTCCTCGTGAGCAAAAAGAACGGTCGCGTAGAATTGTGGATATCTTTCGTCAATTTGCAATTGTAACCCCCTTGTAATCAAAGGAGGCCATTGTGTCAGGTCTCTCTTTTTCTACGCGACCAAAAGAATATAGCATATGTAGAAATAAATTCAATACTTGTGTATTAAGAAACCAGGGATTTTATCCACACAAAATTTAGAAAACCCTCAAATTTAAAACATTCCCAAAAAAGAGAACACACCGTGCAGGTTGCGATTATTCATGACTGGCTTACCGGAATGCGGGGCGGGGAAAAGGTCTTGGAGGTCTTTTGTGAAATTTTTCCCGACGCGGATATCTTTACCCTCATCCACGTTCACGGCTCGGTATCCAGGATTATTGAGGGGATGCGTATTCACACTTCATTTTTGCAAAGGATGCCGCTGGCCAAAAGGCGTTATCGTTCATTCCTGCCTTTGTTTCCGTTAGCCGTAGAGGGGTTTGACCTCAGTAATTATGACGTGGTTTTGTCAAGCAGCCACTGTGTGGCAAAAGGGGCATTGACCCCGCCGTCAGCGGTTCACGTCTGTTATTGCCACACCCCCATGCGGTACGTGTGGGATCAATATAAGACCTATTTTGGCGGAGATAAGCAGGGGTTGGTCTCGCGAATTCTGATGCCGTTTATTGCGAATTATTTAAGGATGTGGGACGTGACCTCCAGCAATCGGGTGGATTATTTTATTGCCAACTCTTACCACGTGGCAAAACGGATAGAAAAATATTATAAGAGACCCGCGGATGTTATCCATGCGCCTGTGGATTGCTCCTTTTTTACACCGTTGGAAAGCCACGGGAAAGGGGATTACTATCTTCTCGTTTCCGCCTTTGCCCCCTATAAAAGGATAGACGTTGCCGTGGACGCCTTTGAACAACTGGGACTGCCGCTCATTATTGCCGGAAGCGGGCAGGATGAAGAACGGATCAGGGGCAGGTCGAAGAAGCACGTGCAGTGTGTCGGCTGGCAATCGGACGAATCATTAAGGGCATATTACCGGGGATGCAAGGCTCTGGTCTTCCCCGGTGAAGAGGATTTCGGCATTGTTCCGCTGGAGGCGCAGGCGTGTGGAAAGCCGGTAATTGCCTATGCGAAAGGCGGTGCCCTGGAAACCGTGCTTGGAGTATACGCCACACACAATGCCGGTTATGAAGACATGGGTAAACCGCCTGAAATGCCGACCGGGGTGTTTTTTACAGACCAAACCCCCGCGTCTTTGATGGCAGCCGTCAGGTTCTTCGAACAACAAAAGAACCTCTTTGATCCGCTGCTTATCAGAAAACATGCCGAGGGTTTTGACCGTCTGGTATTCAAAGAAAAAATGAAACTGTTTGTTGAAAAACTTTTATGCTAAAGCAGCACAGCAGGTTTTTCGAGTCTCTATTGCTCCTTGTTGACTGGATTACCCTCTCCGTCTCGTGGATGCTTGCCTATCACCTGCGCTTTTATGCAGGCATTATCCCCGTTCATAAAGGAATTCCCTCTCTTACCATCTATCTGATTCTTTTGATTTTCATGATTCCCCTGTGGGGAATGGTCTTTCGGTTCTTTGGGTTGTACCGTCCCCGAAGGATATCGACGTGGCTTTCCGAGGTGCTGGACATTGCAAAGGCCTCTTCGGCGGCTACATTAATCCTCATTGCGTTGACCTATCTCTTTCAACAATATGAGTTTTCCCGGTTGGCCTTCTTTTGCTTCTGGCTGATCAATATTACCTTCCTCAGCTTGACGCGCATCTTATTCCGTGAGTTCCTGCGAATTTTAAGGCTACGGGGATATAACCAGCGATATGCCCTGATCGTTGGCGCGGATAAAATGGGGCAGGATCTGGTAAATAAATTGCGGAAACATCCCGACCTGGGAATACAGGTTGTGGGTTTCCTGGCAGATGGTACACAGGACGTCGGCAAGGAAATACACGGAATAAAGGTGGTGGGGCGATACCCTGACGTCCGCAACCTGATTGTTGAGCTCGGCGTCGATATGGTTTTTATCGCGCTGCCTTTTCATTTCCACCTTCAGATCAGGGACATCTTGAATTGGATTGGCGATGAAATGGTCAACATTATCGTTTTACCGGACCTGTTCGAATTCGTTACCCTACGTGGCAGCGTGAGCGAACTGGAGGGTATGCCCCTCATTAGCCTTCGGGACACCCCTCTCTACGGATGGAATATCGTTGTAAAAAGGGTCTCAGACGTTGTTTGTGCCTTATCGATACTGACCATTGCAGTGCCGGTTATGCTGGCCGTGGCGCTCCTGGTAAGGCTCACGTCGCGTGGCCCGGTATTGTTCAGGCAAGAGAGGATGGGGCTGGATGGCAAGGTGTTTACCATGCTTAAATTTAGGACCATGCCGGTAAATGCGGAAGAAACAACGGGTCCTGTTTGGACAAAGGAGGATGACCCCCGTCGCACAAAAATCGGCAAATTCCTGAGAGAGACAAGCCTGGACGAACTTCCACAGTTTTTCAACGTGTTAAAGGGGGATATGAGCATTGTCGGCCCCCGCCCTGAACGTCCGGTATTTATTCGTGGTTTTCGGGACACGATACCCAAATACATGCTGAGGCATAAGATGAAGGCGGGCATTACGGGCTGGGCGCAAGTGAACGGCTGGCGTGGCAACACCTCGTTGGAAAAGCGCATTGAGTACGACCTCTACTACATTGAAAACTGGTCGCTAAGCCTTGATATCAAGATTCTCTGGCTTACCGTGTGGCGGGGATTTGTTAATAAACATGCGTATTGAAGGTTAACACGCAGACTTGTAGGGGTGCGGTGCCCGCGCCCTTTGCGAATAGTTAATAAACATGAGTATTGAGGGGTAACGCGCAGACCGCAGTTGGAATGTTTTATTGAACCGGAGAATTGGTTTTGCCTGGTAACCAACATTTGACAAGGCAGGGGAAATTTGGTATTTTAAGATTATGGCTATCATTACCATTCCCAAAATTCTACAAGAAAAACTTACCGAAGAGGGCGCCGATGCCCTCGTTCGTGTTCTTGATGTAGTCGGGGAGAGAAGCCCGTCTCACACCCTGGAAATAGCGGAAGAACGCTTTGAGAAGCGGCTGATTACAGAAGCCGCCCAAATACGCACTGACCTGAAATCGGATATCGCCGGCGTTGAGGTGCGATTGAGTGAAAGAATCGGTAACGTTAAGGCCGGGCTGAAAGAAGAAAGCTCCGGTGTTGAAGTGCGATTAAGTGATAGAATCGGTAACGTTAAGACCGAACTGAAAGAAGAAAGCGCCGGCGTTGAGGTGCGATTGAGTGAAAGAATCGGTAACTTTAAGGCCGAACTGAAAGAAGACATTGCAACCGTTCGCGCTGATTTGAGAATCACAGAGGAACGTCTCGGCAAACGCATTGAAACCGAGATTGCAAATCTTCGCACAGAACTCAAAAACGATATTGCAGACACAAGATTAGTACTTGGAAATGAGATAGCAGACACAAGATTAGCACTTGGAAATGACATAGCAAACACAAAATCAGAACTCAAGGCCGACACGGCAAACGCGAAAGCGGAACTTAAAGCCGATATAGCAAATGTAAAATCAGAACTTATAAAATGGATGTTCATTTTCTGGATCGGTCAATTTGCCGCCATCATAGGAATCCTTGCTGCCATTCTATTTGTCTTCTTAAAAAAATAATTCATTCCATCCGTTTTATCTGTGTTCTATGGCAGGGTTTAGGTTGCATATTCAGGCTATGCGCTATTTGTCCAAAAAAATCTTCTCAATCATCTTCATCATTATTTGTGGTTGCCAGTTTCTTCTGATGGTGGATCACGCAGCTTTGCCGTATTTGTTCGCTGGTGAGCAGTCTCTAACGCCGGTTTGGGAAGAAAATGCGCGTGGGCCAGGCTTTGCGGAAATTGCCCTAACGATTGCAAAGGAATCCTATCAGGAAATTGATACCGAATTTTATCTCAAAAAACTGAATGAGATTACAGCAAACGTTCAGGCACGTCTTCATGGTGAAACGGAGCCTGAACAAATTATTAAAACCGTTAACGGCGTGCTTTTTAATGAACTTCAGTTTACGTATGTTCAAACGGGCGATCTGGAATATATGTCCTTAAACCGGGTATTGGACACCGGGATCGGTAACTGCGTGGGTCTCTCCATCCTCTACCTCTGCATTGCGGAAGGGTTGCAATTGCCCATCCACGGGGTCAGCGTCCCGGAACATCTATTCGTCCGGTACGATGACGGTGATTTTCGCAGAAACATAGAGACGGGTTACAACGGCATGGCAACCCCTGACAGCTATTACGTAAACATGCCCGGAAAGCGCATCTCGCAGGTAAGTATTAAGAATGGGAGTTATCTTAAAAATCTTTCCAGAAGCGAAGTCATTGCCAGCATTTATTTGAATCGTTCCATAATACAAAAGGAAAATGGAAATGTGGAATTGGCGCTGAAAGACGTGAATCATGCCATAAAATTACATGAGAATAATGCCGAGGCTTTTTGTAATCGTGGTGTAATTTATGAAAAAATGAAGGATATTGAGCAGGCGATAGACGACTACAACAAGGCCATCGCCCTGAATCCCGACTATGCCCCCGCCTATTACAACCGCGGATCCGCCTTTGCTGCCAGGGAAAACATTGACAAAGCCATTATGGATTACAGCAAGGCTATTTCCCTGGATCCTGCATCCACCCTGTCCTATTACAATCGGGGCGTTGCCTTTAAAATGATCGACAGGACGGATTTGGCAATAGCTGATTTAAGTAAGGCCATTTCTCTGGATTCCAGGTTTGCTGCGGCGTACGCCCACCGGGGTCTGGCCTATGCGGAATCGGGCGAACCGGAAAATGCCCTGTCGGATTTTAACAAGGCGCTGGAACTCGACCCGAAAAATACAGAATTGTACATGAAAAGGGGTATCCTCCATGCGGATGCCCGGCGTTTTGACGACGCCATTCAGGATATGTCGGCCTTTATAGCGCTTATCCCAAACAATGCCTTTGCCTACTTCATCAGGGCCAAGGCATATCGGGGGAAGGGTGACGATTGGAAATCTCTTGAGGATTACAATAAGGTGCTGGAATTGAGTCCACGGCTGGCAGGTGTATATTATGAGCGCGGTCTGATTAAAAACCGGCTGGGAATGATGGAAGGGGCGCTTATAGATTTCAACACCTCTCTCGAATACTTTCCGTACAATCCCATGGCCTATCTTCATCGTGGAAATATCTTTAAAACACTTGGAAGATATGAAGAAGCGCAGAAAGACTATCTGACATACCTGAAGCTAAACCCTAAAGCCCCCAACGCAGAAGAAATCGGGCGTGAAATAGACGCCTTAAAGGAAGGCTTAACAATAAAATGAATGGGTAACAGTTCCGCAAAACGACGGCCTTCACGTTGTTTGACTGTTTGTGGGAAATTGTTGCTGTCGCCGGGAACAATCATTTCAACCCCTTCAAACCCGGCATCCTTGATCGCTTTGAGATTGTCCTCAAGGGTAGACCGATTCATACCCCACAAGGTGTACAACCTAAATTGGAGAAAAAAGTTAATAACTGGTGTCTAATTGCATAAATTGTTGATAGTATTTCTCTCTAAAAATCCCTTTATTCTATGGGTATTCGAGGCAATAAGATATCTTGTGTACTATTGCAATTAAACACTAGGTAAAGCTTCTTCCTGGATTCCAAAAGTATCAAATATTTTCTCAACCTGATCTTTTTGACGATACAGATTTAGAATCTCCGTCAACCCAAGTTTGTCTGTCTCCCTCTATAACCGCCGGACTCCGCCTTCCCTTAATCAGTTCAACGGTCTTCTCAACTATCGAGGTCTTTCCTGCGCCGGGAGCGCTTATCATATTGATGGTAAAGATACCCTTCTCCCTTAGCCTTTGACTGTTCTCCCCGGCTATCGCGTCATTTTTTGCAAGTACCTTTTTGTTCAGGACGATGTCACGCATCTACTCCACATCCATGCTTACGATATCAAGCGGATATTATTAAAAAATCTCTTGAAAAAATACTGCCATGACATACACTGTATGTTTATCTCAATAAGACTTTTTTTCCCTATAGGAAGGTTTGACGGCGACGTGTCTCTTACGATATTATTGGCCATAGCGGCTGCATCACTGGCTATCTGCGCCGCGAGCTATTATTTTTCCAGGATAAAGCTCTTTTCATTTACGCTTATCGTGTTTTATACCTCCAGCGTCTACCTCGACTCCTTCTTGTTTTCCCATTGCCCGTCCATTGTTTTTATCACCATGGTGACGCTTTTTGTGGCGATTCCCTTTGTCTGTCTCTTGATTTTTGCCATTGATACCCATTTTGCGCTCTTTTGCACGGACACCTCCTTTGCCCTGGTTGTCGTTTGGCTGCTTGCCCCGGTTCTTTTGGCAATAAACTCCATTTCTTATCTCGTGAAGATGCTCCATGGTTAAAACCGATAAAAAGATATTCATAAGTGCCGGTGAGTCATCAGGCGACATACACGGCGCAAACCTTATGCGCTGCCTGCTTGAAAAGTATCCCAACGTAACTTTTTATGGACTGGGAAAAGAAAACATGCGGCAGGCGGGGCTGCACAGCCTCCACGACATGTCCAAAAAATCCCTCATGTGGCTCCACGCCCTAACGGAGTTGTCGACCTTTTGGAAGATGAAGAGAGATTGCGTCAGCTTTTTCCGTCAGGAGCGTCCCGGTGTCGTTATCCTGATCGACTATTGCGGCTTCAACTTCCATCTCGCCAGGGCGGCCAAAAAACTGGGGATACCCGTTGTCTATTACGTCTGCCCGCAGATATGGGCGCACGGGCCGTGGCGCGTGAAAAAAATGAAGAAGCTGGTGGACGAGGTGATTGTTATTTATCCCTTTGAAAAATCCCTCTATGATAAAGCGGGCGTGCCGGCCGTCTATGCCGGGCATCCGCTGTTTGACGAGATCAGCAAAATTGGGGTTGACGAGGATATGGTTTCCGGGCTTAAGAAACCGGAAGCGGGGCGTATCATTTCCTTTTTGCCCGGCAGCCGCAGGCAGGAGATCGTCCGGCTGCTGCCGATGTTCCTTCGCTCGGCAGTGCTTATCAAACAAGCGATTCCTTCTGTGCGATTCATCATTTCCTGCAATGACGCCCAGCACCTTGACCTGGTTACCGCCCTTACAAAGGAGGTAGACGTCCCATACCAAATTGTCGTGGGAAATGCCCACGAGATAATTAAGGCATCAGACCTCTGCATGGCAAGCGCAGGCACGGTTACCTTGCAGATCGCCTACTTTCGGAAGCCGATGATCATTGCGTATAGGATATCGTTCTTTGCTTGTTTCATTGCCAAACCGTTCCTCTCTACCCCATATATCGGCCTGGTAAACCGGCTTGCGGGTAAGATGATCGTCCCGGAACGGCTTATGTACCGGAATGACGCCGCTTGGCTGGCCAAACAGGCTATTCAATTGACGTGCGACGAACAGAAAAGGCGCGATTGCGTGCGCGAGTTGTCCCTGATCATGGATCAGATTGCAAGGCCGGGGGCGTCTGCGCGAGCTGCGGAGGAGATAGCAAGGTCGCTGAGGCGTTATTACCATGACGATAAGTGATACCGCCCATTGCCATGACAACGTTATCTCCGTTCGGGGCGCCAGGGAACACAATCTAAAGGGCGTCAACGTTGACATCCCACGCGATCAACTGGTGGTTATTACGGGCGTCAGCGGTTCCGGCAAATCATCACTTGCCTTTGATACGATATATGCGGAGGGTCAACGACGGTATATCGAGAGTCTTTCCTCGTATGCGCGGCAATTTTTAGACCAGATGCAAAAGCCCGACGTCGAACTCATCGAGGGTCTCCCGCCCACCATCGCCATCGAGCAACGCACCTGCCCGCCCAGCCCGCGGTCAACGGTAGCAACGGTTACCGAGATATACGACTACCTGCGCCTGCTGTACGCGCGGGTCGGCACGCCCTATTGCCATCGCTGCAACAGCGTTATATCGCGCCAAACGATTGACCAGATGGCGCAGAGGGTCATGGACATGCCGTCCGGAACAAAGATCATGCTCCTGGCGCCCCTTGTGAAGGGCAAAAAGGGCGAACACCTGGAGATATTCCAGTCCATCATACAAAAGGGGTTTGTGCGCGCCCGCGTTGACGGTACCATTGTCGATCTTAAAACCATACCAAAACTGGCCCGGTACAAAACCCATGAAATAGACGTTATCGTGGACCGTCTGGTTATAAAAGAAGGTATTCAAAAACGCCTTTACGACTCCACAGAGACGTGCCTTGCGTTGGGAGAGGGGGTCATGCTGGTAAGCCGGGAGCAGGAGGGCGCCTGGGTTGACCTTATCCAAAGCGAACGCTATGCCTGCCACACCTGCGGAAGCGGCTACGAAGAGCTTACGCCCCGTATGTTTTCCTTTAACAGCCCTTACGGAACATGTCCTGCCTGTGACGGACTTGGAAACGTCCTGGATTTTGATCAAGACCTCATCATACCCAATAAGCGCCTGAGTATCAAAGGGGGGGCCATCGACGCCTGGCAAAACTGGGGAACGCTGACGCAAAACCACTACGATGACCAGATCAAACTATTCTTAAAAGAGTTTTCCGCTTCCTCAGCCGTTCCCTTTGAAAAACTGCCGGCTGAAACCAAAAACGCACTGCTCTTTGGCACAAAGGATTTTGAAGGGGTAATCCCAAACCTCAGACGCATCTATGAAAAGACGACGAGCGAGGGTGTTTCAAAACGGCTTTCCGGCTATATGAGCCATCACGTCTGCCCGGCTTGTAAGGGGGCGAGATTACGCCCGGAAGCGCTTTCCGTGAGGATTGCCGGGAGGGCGATACACGAAATTATGGCATTTACGGTGGAAGAATCGGGTTCCTTTTTTAAAACCCTGACGCTGGACAATACCCAGGCGATTATTGCAAAGCAATTGCTCAAAGAAATTCAAAGCAAACTCCGCTTTATGCTGGACGTGGGACTCCATTACTTAACCCTGGGACGCAGCAGCGATACCCTGTCGGGCGGTGAGGCTCAGAGGACACAGCTTGCAAAGCAGGTAGGCTCCGGCCTTGTCGGCGTCTGTTACGTGCTGGACGAACCGACGATAGGACTTCACCCGCGTGATAACGAACGCCTCCTGAAAACCCTGTTTGCCCTCAAGGACATTGGAAACACGGTTATTGTTGTGGAACACGATGAACACATTATTCGCCATGCGGATTACCTTGTTGACGTAGGCCCCGGCGCAGGCACTCAGGGAGGCCAGATTGTCGCGCAGGGGACGCTGGATGAAATTATCAACAATCCGAATTCGGCAACCGGACGCTACCTCAGCCACGCGACGAGGATTGAGCTTCCCGGCAGGCGGCGGGAGGTGCATCTGAGTGGCCGCAAAAAAAACCATCCCGTACTTGAGATACAAGGCGCGCGCGCCAACAACCTGAAGTCGATCAACGTAAAAATCCCCTTGAAAACCTTTTGCTGCGTCACGGGCGTGTCGGGTTCGGGGAAAAGCACGCTGGTTACCGATATCCTGCACCGCTCTTTGGTGAAATCGCTTTACGGCAGCCAGGAGATACCGGGGGAACACGACAAAATCATCGGCGCTCAGCACGTTGACAAGGTGATAGAAATCGATCAATCCCCCATAGGCCGCACCCCTCGTTCAAACCCCGCCACCTATACCAAGGCGTTCGATCTGATCCGTACCCTCTTTGCGCAGACCCAGGAGGCAAAGATTCGGGGATATACGGCGCGGCGATTCAGCTTTAACATGAGTGGCGGGCGGTGTGAGACGTGCAAGGGGCAAGGCCTCAAAAAGGTGGAGATGCATTTTTTGCCTGACATGTATATTACCTGTGAAGAGTGCAAGGGGAAGCGGTACAACAAGCCCACCCTGGAGACCACCTACAAGGAAAAAAGCATCGCAGACGTCCTGGAAATGCACGTTGAAGAGGCGTGCCGTTTCTTTAAGAACGTCCCATCAATCGAACGTATTTTAAGCACCCTCAAGGACGTTGGTTTGGGGTATATCACGTTGGGGCAATCGAGTACCTCTTTATCGGGAGGAGAGTCTCAGAGGGTCAAGCTCGCCACGGAACTTTCCCGTCAGGCAACCGGGAAGACCTTGTACATCCTGGATGAACCCACTACCGGACTCCACTTCGCGGATATACATCAACTCCTTAAGATATTGCACCGGCTCGTCGATCTTGGCAATACGGTGCTGATTATAGAACACAATCTGGAGGTAATTAAAACCGCCGACTATCTTATCGACCTGGGCCCGGAAGGCGGCGCGGCAGGCGGCGAAGTAGTGGCCGCAGGAACCCCGGAGGAGGTTGCAGCCGTTGAACGCTCATATACGGGGCAGTTTTTAAAAGGCGTGTTGTCGGGTGAAGGCATCGGCCTGGACGGCAAGGCCGTAGAGATTTATACCAATAAAACATAAACCCTCACCAACCACTACCCCATCATACAAGCGCATCATTGTTGGCAATAATGAATTTTATCGTTTCTCGGATGAAGAAATAATGGTTTAATATGGAACGCTTTGAATTTGGGCAGGAAGTGTTGAAAATGGCTGAGAAAAATCTGCTTTACGAAGTGGTCAAGGCTTTTTGCAGTGATAAGGTAGACCTTTCTCTTGAAAACGTGGACAACATGGGCATGGGATATGTTTTTGAGGAACTTATCCGAATCGGCGCAGAACAATCGAACGAGGAGGCCGGGGAACATTTTACCCCAAGGGAAGTTATTGAACTTATGGTTAATCTTCTGCTTTCGCCGGAAGAAGACCTTGCCAAAAGCCATGTGGTCAAAAAAATATATGACCCTGCCTGCGGAACAGGCGGTATGCTCTCAACCGCGGATAAATACATCCGCAAACACAATGCGGAGGCAAAGCCTATCTTGTACGGACAGGATTGGAATGACGGCGCGCTTCTCTTTCTACAGCACATGATCTCAAAGATGAACCGTCCGGAAGACGGCGGCTCTCGTATAGCGATTGTCTTCAACGGCTCACCCCTTTTTACCGGTGATGCAGGAGGGGGCGAATCAGAAATCAGGCGATGGATTATTGAAAACGACTGGCTGGAAGCGATTGTGTCACTCCCGGAACGGCTTTTTTATAATACCGGCATATCAACCTATATCTGGATTGTTACCAACCGCAAAGAAAAGAAAAGAAGACAGGCTAAAAGAGATTGAAGAAGGTAAAAAGCGGCAAGGGCAGATCCGTAAGTTTTTGGGAAAAATGGACAGCGCAAAAATCTACAAAGACCGCAAAGGGTTTTTGCGGGATTTGCAGGAACTTGACAGGAGCAACGACGTGCGATTGTGCGCGCCGGAACTCCAAGCCGTTTTAAACGCCCTTTCAGAAGGGGATGAAACGGCGGAAATCTGCGCCGACAAAAAAGGCAATCCCGAAGCTGATGCAGGGCTGCGCGACATGGAAAATATTCCCCTTAAAGAGACGATTGAAAAATATTTTGACCGGGAAGTCAAACCCTATATGCCGGACGCATGGATTGATTATAACAAGACCAAAATTGGTTATGAAATCCCGATGACAAGGCATTTTTACGTCTACGAACCGCCGAGAGACTTATCGGCCATTGAATGTGATATTAAAGCCTTAGAAGGGGATATTGTGAAACTCCTCAGGGAGATTACACAATGAAGAAATCAAGTATTGATAAAAAAGACAAGACACGCGCAAAAAGTGTTGTTCAGAAAAAACAGATAGTTGTAAGTAAAAAGCTGATTGGCGATATCCGGCAATTTATACGCGAGACACAAGCGCTCGTGTCTTCAACCTTCAATGCCGGACTTACCATGCTGTATTGGCGTATTGGCGAGCGGGTTAATACGGAACTTTTAAAAGGAAATCGGGCAGGATACGGTGAAGAAATTATCGTATCGCTGTCACGACAATTAGTTGTTGAGTACGGGAAAAGTTTTTCTGAAAAGAATCTCCGCCGGATGATTCAATTTAATGATGTTTTTAAAGATGAAGAGATTGTCGTATCACTGATACGACAATTAAGCTGGACACATTTTTTGGCCCTTATTCCCTTAAAAGATAATCTCCAGCGTGAATTTTACGCTGAGATGTGCAGGGTTGAGCGCTGGAGTGTCCGTGGGTTGCGTAAAAAGATCGATTCAATGCTTTATGAACGCACCGCATTATCAAAAAAACCTAAAAAGCTTGCAAAAGCTGAGCTTGCCAAAATACGTACAGCAGATACCATGAGTCCACAGATGGTGTTTCGCGATCCTTATTTTCTTGATTTTTTAGGACTCAATGATCATTATCTGGAAAAGGATTTGGAAGACGCTATTTTGCGGGAGATGGAATTATTTCTTCTTGAGCTTGGCTCGGGGTTTACCTTTATGGCGCGTCAAAAAAGAATACAGATCGATGGGGATGATTTTTACATAGACCTTCTTTTTTATCACAGAACACTAAAACGCTTAATCGCTCTTGAATTAAAACTGGGAGATTTCAAGGCGGAGTATAAAGGGCAAATGGAGCTCTATTTGCGATGGCTCGATAAGCATGAACGCCAAAAAGGCGAACATGCGCCTTTGGGCATTGTTCTCTGCGCCGGAAAAAAACAGGAACAAATTGAGCTCCTTGAACTCGACAAATCCGGCATTCATGTTGCCGAATACATCACCGTGCTTCCGCCAAAAGAGATTTTGCGTCAAAAACTGCATGCGGCTATTCAACAATCAACCCTGCGTATTGAAAATCGAGAGAGTAGTCATGAAGCATAAACCCTATCCAAAATATAAACCGTCTGGTATTGACTGGATTGGGGATATTCCGGAGGGGTGGGGCTCTTTTCAGTTAAGGCGTTGTGTTCAACAAATAAATAATGGGACAACAGCTACTCAATTGGATTATGTGACAGAATTCCCGGTTACAAGAATTGAAACGATTTCTAGCGGTTCTATTAACTTTGAGAAAGTAGGATATATTGAAGAAGCCGATGTTAAAAAAAAAGATATTCTGAGTAATGGTGACATATTGCTTTCGCATATCAATAGTCTCGTGTATGTTGGAAATTGCGCGATTTATAATGACCATAGAACATTAGTGCATGGAATGAATTTACTCAGACTAATCTTACCTAAATGCATATCAAGCGAATTCCTTATTTATTATTTAAAAGGAAGTGTTTTTAAAAATCAAATTCAAAGTATAGCCAAACATGCAATTAACCAGGTTAGTTTGCCAATAAGTGCTTTAAAGTCATTGTTGGTAGCAATTCCAAACAAGAAGGAAGAACAACAACAAATCGCCGATTTTCTCGATCAAAAAACCACGCAGATTGATGATCTCATTCAGAAAAAAGAGGAAATGATAAAGCTCCTCAAAGAAAAACGCGCTGCAATCATTAACCAAGCCGTCACCAAAGGCCTCGACCCCAATGCCAAAATGAAGCCATCGGGCATTGACTGGATTGGAGATATTCCGGAGGGGTGGGAGGTTTGTCGGTTGAAGTTTATAGCCTCTACAAGATTTAGCAACGTTGATAAACATTCTAAGGAAGAAGAACAACCAGTAAGTTTATGTAATTATGTGGATGTTTATTATAATGATTTCATCGATTCCAATATGGACTTTATGCAGGCAACCGCAACAAATGATGAGATAAGAAAGTTTACCTTGAATAAAGGGGATGTAATTGTAACAAAAGATTCAGAATCATGGGATGATATTGCTATTCCAGCATATGTAAAGGAGGACATGCATGGTGTTTTGTGTGGTTATCATCTAGCTATAATACAAGCAAATCAGAATATGTGTGGAGAGTATATTTTTTGGTCTTTTTTATCCCAAATAATTAATTATCAGTTTCAAGTTTCAGCAACAGGAGTAACAAGATATGGACTGGGAAAAGGGTCGCTTGACAATGCGATGTTTTTTGCTCCCTCTAAAAAAGAACAACATCAAATCGCAAAGTATCTCAACCAAAAAACAAAAGAAATAGATGGCTTAATCCAAAAAATTGAATCTGCTATCGTAAAACTTCGCGAATATAGTTCATCGCTTATCACCGCGGCGGCGACCGGGAAGGTAGATGTAAGGGGGGCAGTAAAATGTTAACTGATAATAGATCATATAACGTTTATTGCGACGAAAGCTGTCATCTGGAGAATGACCACAAAAATGTTATGACCCTTGGAGCAATTTGGTGTCCTGATGAAGTAAAAAAGGATATGTTTTCTCGTATTCGGAGAATAAAAGAGAAGCACGGGTTGCCCAAAGATTTTGAAATAAAATGGACAAAAGTTTCACCTGCAAAGGTAGAATTTTATAAAGAGGTGCTGGATTTCTTTTTTAACGAGCCACATTTGCATTTTCGGGCGGTTGTAATTAAGGATAAAGACAAGCTTGATCATTCTAAATTTAGAAATCAGGATCATGATGTCTGGTACTATAAGATGTTTTTCTGTCTTTTGAATATTATTTTCGAACCACATTCCCGTTACAGAATATATTTGGATAAAAAAGATACCCGAAGCGGCGAAAAAATAAAGAAATTACATGATGTCCTGTGTAATAGTAAGTATGATTTTTCAAAAGAGATTATCGAAAATGTGCAGTCCGTTCATTCCCATGAAATTGAGTTGTTGCAATTAGCAGATCTTTTAATCGGGGCTGTTGGGTACGCTAATAGGGCATTAAAAACAAGCAGGGCTAAGTTGGAATTGGTTTCTTTAATTCGTGATCGTTCCGGTTATAGCTTGTCTTCGACGACTCTTTTAAAAGAGGAAAAAGTGAATCTTTTTTTCTGGTGTCCAAAGAAAGGCGATGAGAATGCCGAATGGTTTTAATTGGTTGCCGGAATTAGTGTTTTTTGAAAGCTACAATAATTGGGATGAATATTTAGAGGTTCTTTATAATTTTTATAAGGCTGATTTTATAGACACTAAGCCAAAATACAAAAATAAGGATGTTGGTGTTAAAAGGTTACCGATGCACCATGGCAAGGAATCGAATTTTTGGCATTTGATTCAGGAGGCATATCAAACCAGGAAGGAAGATGACCGTATTCCTGATTTGCGAAGATGTGAAAGAATCCGGTGGCCAAGGCCTGTTATTGAAAATGGAGATAAATCAGTCATATTGCTCTGGGAAAACACAAGACATTCTAACTCAGGGGTAGAAACGAATATTTGCCTGTGGATGAAAGAAAAGGAATATCTGGTTGTTTTACGAAAGCGAAAGGAATATTTTTTACTCTGGACCGCTTATCCAGTGACAAAAGAACATACGAAAAGGAAATTGCAGAAGGAATATGAGGCGTATAAAAAAACTGGGGACGCCATTTCTGACGACCCCGTTACTCCTTCTACGCATGGTAGATGAGCTTGATAAAGTATGCCTTACTCTATTGACGAAGTCAATGATTATTTTTTTTGATGCGAGGTAGATATGAGCGACCAAACAACGGAAAAGGCCTTTGAATCTTATTTGGAAGAAACCTTGATTGACAAATCCGGGTGGAAACAAGGCTCGAATAAGGATTGGGATAAGCAATTGGCTTTGTTCCCTTGCGAGGTTATCGCGTTTATCAAAGACACACAGTCTGCCCTGTGGCAGGAAATGGAAACGCTTCACAACGTAGGGGCGAATGGCTATTCGCCCCTACCGGATAAATTGATAGCAACGCTCGCAAAAGAGCTTGATGTAAAGGGGACGCTCCACGTATTGCGTTATGGTTTTAAGTTTTTCGGAAAGACGTTTCTCCTGGCTTACTTCAAGCCCTCACATGGCCTTAATCCGGATATCATAGGGCTTTATCATAAAAATCGCTTGCGCGTCACCCGTCAGGTTCCCTGCCATCCGGAGACAAATGAAACATTTTAGTATCAACGGTCTGCCTGTCGCGACCTGTGAATTAAAGAATCCCGGCACAGGCCAGACGTGGCATGACGCGGTTAAGCAATACCGCTACACGCGCAGTTCCAACGCCCCGCTTTTTTCTTTCAAAAAACGCGCCCTTGTGCATTTTGCCGCTGATGTGGATGAGGTCTATATGGCCACAGAATTAAAGGGAGAAAAGACGTTCTTTCTGCCATTCAATTGCGGTAGTCATCCGGGCGAGGTCAAATGCGGGGCGGGTAATCCGCAACACAGGTCGGGGTATCGGACAGGCTATTTCTGGGAAGAGGTTTTGCAGAAGATTCCTTTTTAGATATTGTCAGCTCTTTCATGTTCATTGAACGCAAAGAAGAAAAGGTGACGGATAGCCAGGGCAGGGCACGTTTTGAGGTAAAGGAAACCATGATTTTTCCGCGCTACCATCAGCTTGACGCCGTGCGCACATTGATTACTGCAACTAAAGGAGAAGGGGCGGGGCAGAATTATTTAATCCAGCATTCCGCAGGAAGCGGAAAAACCAATAGCATTTCATGGTTAAGCCATCGCCTGGCGAGTTTGCATAATGCGCAGGATGAGAAAATATTTGATTGCGTGGTAGTCATTACGGACAGGCGCGTTTTAGACCGTCAGCTTCAGGACGCGATTTATCAGATTGAGCACGCACAAGGGGTTGTGCAGGCTATTGACGAAGATTCAAGGCAACTGGCCGAGTCTTTGGTAGACGGCACGAAGATAGTCATCACGACATTACAGAAGTTCCCCTTTGTTCTAAAAAGTCTTTTACATATTGCCGGGCTTTCAGAAGGCGCGCAGCAGAGCGAAGAAGAGGTGTTGGAAATCAGAGAAAAAGTGGCCGGATGGAAAACCAGGATTTCTGACAGAAGGTATGCCGTTATCGTTGACGAGGCGCATTCCAGTCAAACCGGAGAAACTTCGCGCGAGTTAAAAGCGATTTTGGGAGCGGGCGCATCCAGCGACAGCGAGGAAGAAGACGAAGTAATAGATATCGTAGGTGAGGTAATGAGGTCGCGCGGCCGTCAGCCAAATTTGAGCTTTTTCGCCTTTACTGCCACGCCCAAGGGGAAGACAATTGAACTTTTTGGGGGACCGGGAGCGGGCGAAAAGCCGGAGGCATTTCATATTTATTCGATGCGTCAGGCGATTGAAGAGGAATTTATTCTTGACGTCCTAAAAAAATACACGACGTATAAAACGTATTACAAGCTTATAAAGACTATTGAAGATGACCCCAAATTTCTTAAGAAAAAAGCGGCAAAGCGGCTTTCCAAATTTCTTCATATTCACCCTGTCAATGTTCAGCAAAAAACGGAAGTGATTGTTGAACATTTCAGACGTCATGTCCTGCATTTGATTGGTGGCCAGTCGAAGGGCATGGTGGTGGCAGGGTCACGCATGCAGGTGGTGAAATACATGCGGGCATTTCAGCAATACATCAAGGATCATGGTTATAACGATGTTCGTCCTTTGGTTGCCTTTAGCGGAACGGTCAAGGATGCCTATACGAAGGAGGAATTTACTGAAATGGGGATGAATATTGATGTGGTTACCGGTAAGCACATCAGCGAAGCCCAGCTTGCGGATAAGTTTGATACGAATGATTATCAGATTTTATTGGTGGCTAATAAATATCAGACGGGTTATGACCAGCCAAAATTATGCGCGATGTACGTTGATAAAAAACTTTCCGGTGTTCAGGCGGTGCAGACATTATCGCGCCTTAATCGTAGGTTTCCGGGAAAAAGCGAACCGTTTATCCTTGATTTCGTGAATGAACCGGACATTATTTATCAATCGTTTAAGCCGTATTATGACTCGACACAAATAGCAGGAGTGACCGACCCGCAAATCATGGAAAAGTTAAAGTATGAACTGGATCATTTTCAGGTTTATCATGGGGAAGAAGTTGAGGCGTTCGCGCTTATCTTTTATAAGCCGATTGAGAAGCAGACATTTAGCGACCATGCCCGTATGGAGAAGCACTTGCAGCCTTCCATGGATAGGTTCAAGGCCATTGAAGACGAGGAGCAGAGAGAATTATTCCGTGATAAATTGAGCGCGTATGTCAGGTTGTACGCATTTATGAGTCAGATAATCCCCTACGCGGACAGAGATTTGGAAATTCTTTACAGTTTCGGAAGATTCCTTTTGCCCCATTTGCCAAGCGATAAGACGACGACGGTTGTGAAGCCGGAAGACGATGTTGCGCTTTCGTATTATCGGTTAGAGAGATGTTTTTCAGGCGTCATAGACTTGGATTCGGGCGAGAAAATTGACGTTAAAAGCCCTACGGACGTCGGATCACGGAAGGAGAAAGATAAAGAAGCGCCGTTATCCAGCATCATTGAAGTTTTAAATCAAAGGTTTCACACCGATTTTAAAGAAGAAGACAGATTGTTTTTTGAACAGATTAAAGAGAAGGCTTGCAACGATAATAGGGTTATTGAAACGGCCAAAGCTAACCCTTTGGATAAATTTGAGCTTGGAATCAGAAGGATGATAGAAGATTTCATGATTCAGCGCATGGCAGACAATGACAAGATTGTGACACGGTATATGGATGACAAGGATTTTCAATCAATCGTTTTTCCTTTGTTAGCAAAGGAAATATTCATGACTCTTCAGAAGAAAGAGGCTGAGGTAAAAGGTCAAGAGGTTAGGAGTTCCGGGGCGCGGCTTTAGCCTTGCATCTGGAACGTGTGATTGGGTGTAAACACGCACGTATTCATTTTTCAATTTTTACCCGGCAGGTTATGTTATGCGTATCTTTTACGTCTGCTACGAAAATCTGAGCCTCCAACGTGCGCCTACAACCCACGTAAAGGAAATCACGGAACATCTCAGGAAATCCGGAAACGACGTGATCCTCTTTGCGCCAAATACGGGCAGATTGAAGGGAAAAACGGATGTCAAGATTGTGTACGTGCCGACGCTCAACGTCAGATTTATATGCGAATATGTTTATTACCTAAGCCTCTTCTTGTATCTGCTCGCATATCACGTCAAATTCAAGGCGGACGTTATTTACCTACGGGAAATGGGGCTGTCGGTGGCGCCGGCCCTGATTGGATTCATTTTTCGGATACCCTGTATACTGGAAATAAACGGCATCCCATCGGTAGACCTAAAGAGCGCAGGCACGCATCGTCTGAGGCGCAAAATATATTGGGTATTCCAGCACCTCAACGTCTTGCTGGCCGACAAGGTTATATGCGTCAGTGACAACATTAAAAGAGCGCTTGACAGCATCAACAAAAACCCCCAAAAGGTCGTCATCATAGAAAATGGCGTTAATAAAGACCTGTTTTGCCCGCAGGACAAGATGGCGGCGCGCAGGCTTCTCAATCTTGAGCCGGACTGTTACTGCCTGCTGTTTGTAGGCAGTTTTTACCCGCGCCATGCCCCGCTTCACACCATTCGCATCCTTGACCATATCAGGAAAAGATTGCCCCGGACCAGGCTTATCATGGTAGGGAGTGGATATCTCCTGGAAAACGCCAGGGACCTGGCAAAGGAGCTTGGGCTTACGGCGTTCGTCTCCTTTGTCGGAGAAGTCCGGTACGAAGATATTCCAAGGTACATTACTGCCGCCGACGCCGGAATTTACCTGCTTACGGGTATCGGTAAGTTCTATGGAAAGGCGGCATTGAAGTTGTTTGAGTACATGGCGTGCGCGAGGCCGGTCATTACCGATGAATCCAGCGGGAATTTCATACGGGAAAACGAGATTGGAATTGTTGTGTCAGAGGTTGATTATGAACGCGCGGCGGATGAAATCATCTGCCTGCTGAAAAACGATACCTTACGGGATACTATGGGAAAAAACGGAAGGCGGTTGGTCATGGACTCCTTCACATGGGACATTACGACAAAAAAGATTATGGGTGTTTGCGAAAGCGCTGTTTCCCATGAGTCTAAAGAAAAACGGTAATACCTGATGAAGGAAAATAAAAAGTAATAACATTGTAGATGGCATATTGTTTGCAATATCTTCCCCCTAGTATTAAATAGACCAATGAGAAAGCCCCCGTCCCGTAATAACGCGTTGATTTTTTCATCATACTATGTTAGTCTTTTAAACATACTCTGGGGAATTTCAGGTCGCATTTAACATCGTACTTCATGTAATTGTTATTGGGGGATAGTAGATGTCATCGAAAGGGACAATTCTCGTTGTAGATGATGAAGAGACTCTCAGGTTCTCTATTAAAGAGTTTTTAGATGGACAAGGATATGAAGTGGTTGTTGCCGGAACGTGTGAACAGGCACTAGAGAGGATACACGAATTCCTGCCGGACCTTATACTGTTGGATTTAAGGCTGCCGGACGTGAATGGGCTGGAGCTACTGGAAAAAATAAAATCAAAAGACGCCCATGCCTTAATTATCGTCATGACCGGGTTTGGGAGCGTGGATTCCGCGGTAGAGGCAATGAAGATAGGCGCTTACAATTACCTGGAAAAGCCTTTTAAAATAGACCACTTAAAATTAGTCGTTGAAAAGGCGTTAGGCACCCAGGCATTACGGAGGGAGGTGCTGACATTACGTGCTCAGCAGGTGACGTATGGTGATGAACCGGAAGGGGTGATTATCGGGAACAATCAACAAATGAAAGAAATTTATACCCTTATCCGGCAGGTCGCCAAAAGCCCGTCGACGACGGTATTAATACAAGGCGAGAGCGGCACGGGAAAAGAGCTGGTCGCTAAGGCAATCCACCGGTTAAGTTCGCGAAAGAATGGCCGTTTTGTAGACATTAACTGCGCGGCGCTGACGGAGAGCCTTCTCGAGGCGGAGTTATTTGGATACGAAAAGGGTTCTTTCACCGGTGCGGCAACGTCGGGGAAACAGGGATTGTTCGAGGTTGCCGATAAGGGCACGATTTTTTTGGATGAAATCGGGGAGATGGGGATTACCCTGCAGTCAAAGCTTTTACGTATCCTCCAGGAAAGGCAGTTTAAGCGGGTCGGCGGTATTCATGACATTAAAATTGACGTACGGGTTATCGCCTCGACAAACCGCAACCTGGAAGAAGAGGTGGAAGCGGAACGTTTTAGAAAAGATCTTTATTTTAGATTGAAGGTGTTGCCCATCTATGTCCCACCTTTAAGGGAAAGAAAAGACGATATTCCGCTTTTGGTAAAACATTTTGTTCACAAGTATAATACTGAATTTAAGAAGAATATTCATCATATTCCACCGGAAACAGAGAGGATACTTGTCGAGTATTCATGGCCGGGTAATATTCGGGAATTGAAAAACGTAATAGAGCGGGCGGTATTGATTGCAGGTAAAGAGACGCTGGCGCCGGAGTTGGTCGCTCCTATAGAATTAATAAAAAGAGTTCCCGGAGAGATGCTTGCCGTAAATGCTGCTGATGATGGAACACCCGTAGACAGCGGGGAAGACGGAGAAAAGCAGGACGTGCGTTCCCTGGCAAATATTGAGAAACAGTATATCCAGAAGGTACTCAAAGAAACGTCTTGGAGGCGCACCGAGGCGGCCAAAATACTCGGTATCAATAGGACAACTTTATATAACAAAATAAAAGAATATGGGCTTGGTCAACCGTAGCTGTTCACGCAGCAACAGGTAGTGCGTCCCCCCTTTTCCCTTATTTAAGCGGCTTTGGGGTAGTGTGGTAGGCACGGATTTATCCGTGCCCAGCTTAACTCGATGGCCTTGCAGCAAAGGTAGTATTCACACCAGAGGAATAGGTATGAAAAAGAGGATTTTGCTTGTCGATGATGAGGAAACACTGCGATTGGCTTTACACGAAGCCCTCACTGACGACGGCTACGAGGTCGAAAACAGCGGTGACAGCGTTAAGGCGCTGGAACTTGCAAAGAGCGACACGTATGATTTGGTTATTAGTGATTTGAAAATGCCGAACATGGGCGGATTGCAGTTGGTTGCCGAGCTAAAAAAACTCCACCCGGACATTAAGCCGATTATCATGACGGCGTACGGTTCCATAGAGACCGTGATTGAGGCCATGCACGTCGGGGTTGTGGATTTTCTTACAAAACCATTTAAAATTGAGCATATCAGGGGTGTAATACGGCGGGTGTTAAATACCAATCCTCCCCCAACAAACAACAACGGAAAAAACAACACCGGGTTGATGGTTGAATATAAAAATGCCGCTCAACCGGCAGATGTATTTTATATCGCACAGGATGCGGCAAATACTAGCGGTCAGATATTCTACGATTTTGTAAAAACGGAAACCGGAAGGGTGTTTCTCTTCGGAATTGTTCCGGGCGAGATAGAGGCAAAAAACCTGGACATGGTAATCAAAACGGTCTTTCGTCAGGCATCAAAGGCGGTAACGTCTTCCGCCGTTATGCTGAGGGAGATCAATCAACATCTTTGTAATAATATCAACGGCCGTTTCCCCGTAACGTTGTTTTGCGCCGTCCTGGATGAGCAAAAAGAAACCCTTTGTTATTCGATACAGGGTGAAGAACTGACTTGCGTGCAGAGCCTGTCGGGTACGAGAGAGATTGTGATGCTGAAATCGTCTCCCCATCCCTTGAATGTGTTTCCCGCAATAAGGATTATGGAGGACAGCGTATCTTTTACATCTGACAGCAAGATCGTCTTGATAGGTAATAATTCACTATCGAAAGGCATCAAAAAGGGGGCAATTGCGGTTGATACCCTGAAAAACATCCTGTCCGATTCGGTGACACCCGGTTGTGAGGATATGGCTAAAGGCATTAAGCTTCAGATTGAGGGACTCCATGATCTGGGTATTGTGAAAAAAGGCGCGGTTGTGATGGTTTCAAACCTCCGGTTTAAGGATGATACGCCCGGTGATTTCTTTACGACCATACCAATTCCTCTTGTGAATTATGGAGAAACGGTGAAATTTTTCGACGAAAAGCTATCGCTCATGGTGAAGGATGATTGTCTGAGACATGAGATTATTACTTCTACCAACGAAGCGGTGGTAAATGCCGCATCCTTCGCATATAAGCCAAGCGAAAAGGGGCAGATATCGGTAAAGATGTGCCTATTGGGTGATGAAATCATTGTCGAGGTGTGTGATCAGGGCTGCGGTTTCGAAGCGCAGAGGCGCATGGCATCCGAGGCGATATTGGACAACGATCTGTCCAAAAAAAACGGGCGAGGAATATTTATGATAAAGCAGTTGATGGACAGGGTGGCTATACAATCTTATCCAAGTACAGGCACTACGGTTTACATGGCAAAGCGGATAACCGGCAATGAAAATTGAAAAATACGAAATTGAAAAGGTTACCCTATTATTACCGCGGGGAGACCTTGTATACGAAGGAGCGAAAGACCTCGACGTCTTTCTGGAAACCATTGCCGATGCGTCGCCTTACGTTATCCTTGATTTAGTAAATACGAAATATCTCTCTGCAAAAGCGATCGGGATGATTGCTTTTTACGTAAAACGCTTTAGGGAAAAGCATGGCGGACTAAAGCTTATCCATGTAAATAAAAATCTGAAAAAGTTGTTTGGTATTACCGGGCTGCATAAGGTGGTAGAAATATTTGAAGACGAGGACGTGGCCCTGTCCAGTTTTGGGCCCCAAATTGGAAAACTGGAAAAAATGTCATTATGGGCTAAGGAAGCAGTTGCTTAGAAACCATTACGAAAGCGAGTATAAGCATGGCTGAAGTAACTACTCAAGGTCAAAACCCAACTCAACAGGCGCTAAACACAGAGAAATCGATCCTTGAAAAGGCGATGGACGTCCACGAGGATGCGCCGACGGCCAAAGAACCTATGGTAAAGATAGATGACGCCGTAGGCGGCGTTGTCGACGCCGCTCAAGGCGGCATTAAAAGGCGTTCACTGTTTCGGAGATTTGGAATTGTTGTAGTAACGCTTTCGCTAATCCTGGGTATTGCAGGCGGTTTGCTTTTCTTTCAGTGGCACTGGTTTCAAGCCGGAACCCAGGTTATTGTAAAGATAATGGATGAAAAAATGCGGGAAACTATTAAAAAGAGTTTGGATGAAACCATCAACAAATCCGCTGTGAAAGAGATGTCCGTGGACGATGACTCCCCGGCCAAAAAACACGCCGATAAGGGTGCGCCGAAAAGCAGAGAAGAAACTGCGCCCGTGGACAGCTCAAAGTTTATTATTGAGGCAAACAGGGTATACGAGCAAGAAAATTACGAAAAAGCAGCAGTCTTGTACGGAAAAGGGATGGACAAATCTCTGCCTTTTAGAAATGAAGATTTTGTAGTATACCGGCTGGGGGATTGTCGTTTAAGAACCGGGAAATATGAAGAGGCATTAAAAACGTTTCAAACGTTAAACAGCGAGTACGTAAATAGCCCCTATCGTTTCAAAAGCTTACTGAAAACGGGTGAATGTTACGCTGCAATGGGGGAACTGAAAAAAGCCAGAAAAACACTCTACGCCATTGTTGCTCAAGAGGGAAAATGTATTGATGAAGAAGATAAGTCGGTCGTAGTGGACGCTTATTTCAAAATTGCAGATTATTACATGGAAGAAGGCAAGCATCTTCGCTTGAAAAACGCTGAAGGAGCCGTTACTCCTGCCCAGTCATTGGCATTCAAATAAGAGATAATAATGAGAAAAAGAATGTTTTTTAAAACATGGTCAATACTGTGCCTCTGTTGCGGAACGGTTGTTATCTCCACGGCACAAGGAGATACAAAGCCTGACAGCCATTACCGGTCACGGGAAGCACTAAGCCTGGAAAAAAGCAACTTGGATAAACTTAACATTCAATTGCGTATTCTTGAGATGGAGTCGAATGAAGACGCGCACAAGATGCAAAAAGATGATGTGCAGATGCGTAAACCGGACGTTGACGCACAAGAAGACGGCGAGTCGGTCGTCATTAATCCAAACGAAGACGTTATGATAACAAAGGAAATGGGAGAGTACGGCGTTCCCGTTTACTCAATTGAAGCCACCTTAGTGCCGGCATCGGACATATTAAATGCGTTGTCTGCCAGTATGGGTAAAAGCATCATCGTTGATGAGGACGTCGATCCGATGTGCCTGTCACAGCCCTTGACTATCTCAATCCGGAAGAGTCCCCTGCAAGACATCCTGGAAATTATCCTTGGCACGCGTGGACTGGAATTTACGCGGGACGACAATTCCATATTTGTTACCTCGCTGTCAAAACTGAATTTAGATACGGCTTCTGAATACTATCGGGATAAAGGCGCTCATCTTTATCAAAAAACACAAATAAAGTATCCTGGCGACCAACGGGTGGTAAATGCGTATTTCGCGCTGGGAAACTATTATCAGGACTTGGGGTTTCACTTTCTTGCATTACAGGAATACAAAATTATCCTGGATAAATACAAAAGCTCTCCATTGAAAAAGGATGCCTTATTCCAGACCGGCCATTGTTATGATAATTTAAAAGACCCGGAAAACGCGAGAAAGGTATATTTTCATTTCATATATAGTTATCCCAAGGACCCCTTAACCGATGATGCCCTTTTGGCGATAGGAAATTCATTTCAACGGCAGGGACTTTACACAAAGGCAATTGACGTCTATGTGAAGGTTTTGCATGAATACACCGATGCGGATACGGTCGTCTGGGCCAAATTCTACATGGCAAAAACCCACGAGATGATGGGAAATTATAAAGACGCATTGCAATCATTTCTCCTGGCGCGGGAAAAATGTTCCGTTGAGCAGCTTAAGCCGGAAATAGAATACCACATTGGCAGTTGCCTGTATTTATTAGGTGAGTATCAGGACGCCGGAAATGTATTGGGTAATCTTTTAGAGTCCTACGATGAAGGGAGCTTTACCGAAAATGCGGGCTTTTTGCTGGGTGACTGTTTCTATAAACAAAACGACACCTTCGCGGCGTTTCAGGTATACAAAAAAATGGTTGGCGTTTATCCTAAAAGCGATAAAGTGCCACACGGAACTTATTGGATGGGAAAATGCCTGAATGCCATGGGCATGCACGAGTCTGCGGTAAACGTGCTGAGTGACGGTGTGCAGAAATTTCCTCATGATTGGTATGCCACCAGAATGGCGCTGGAGATCGGGCGGTTTTACGCGGATGGCGGCAATTACCGGGCAGCGTATAACGTCTTTGATAGTTTTGTAAAGCAGTATCCTGACGGTGAATTGCTTATGGAGGGCTTGCTCGGAATGGCTGATGCGCTTTTTCACAGCAAAGAGTATGAAAAAGCAATAAATAGTTATTTGACCATAGTACAGAATGACAACAGGGAGAACGTTAAAAATTACGCATTCAATCGTATTGGCGATTGTTACAAGTCCCTGGGGCAATTGGAAAAGGCAACCATGGCTTATAACACCGTGCTGGGTAAAGGTGAGGGTAACATTCAGGATGCCATGCAGCCATCAGATACCATAGATAATACTGGAAACAAGACAAAAGCTATGTGATAATGGCTGCCCCCCTAATCGCTGTATGGTTGAACCAACCAACCACATCACCTTTGTAATTCGTATCTGCTCCCGTTGTACAGGCAAAGTCGTATGCCAACCCGCATTTTCAATCCATCATGCTGAATAAGCAGCATATAATATCCCGTCAGCCCCCGCATAAACACTACAAAGACCTAATGCAAAATGCCTTTAAAATGTTGATAATATTAAAGAATATGATAAAATATGAAGCTAAAAAGAATTGAAAAGGTAAAATTGCCTTTTTAACAGCAGATATTTCTTTCAAAAAATACCTTGTTATTAAAACTTTACTATCTAAACGACGACGCTCGTTAATCGCTCGTTAATTTTCTCATTCTCTAGGGGGGGTGGTTATTGCTATGAAATTGAAAAGGAATATTTTTGAGGGTCTATTGTTTGGTGTACTGCTTGCCACAATTCTGAGTTCCGGTTGTGCCGCGTTTAAGAAAAAGCACGCCCTGGTGCCGAGAGAGCCGGGCGACACGCTGGTGGAGCTTACCGACCCCTCACAACTTCCCAATTTTAGAGACGATTACGGGAGAGACACCCTATTGAGATCAATAGACAACAGCCTGGATTATTTTAAGAAGCCAACCGTAATGGGAAAACCAAATCCCTATGGCTTTCAAATGACGGGGTTTTCCCCTTCAAACCTGGAAGACACTTTGAAGGGTTTTCGTGAAGGATTTGTTCGTTGCACGAGTGAGCAGGACATTAATAATTTCATCATCAGCAACTTCAGGGTCTTTCAGGCAATAGGAAAAGACTATGATGGTGACGTGCATTTTACCGGCTACGGAACGCCTATTTACGACGGGAGTGTTACCCCTACGGGAGAATTTCGCTACCCGATATACAAAGTGCCGGCTGATTTCAAAAAACCCTATTACACACGGCGTGAAATCGAGGAGCGTAATCTTTTAAAGGGAAATGAAATTGCGTATCTTAGGTCAAAGCTGGATGCATACCTGATCCAGGTGCAAGGTTCCGGGCAAATCAGGCTTCCATCGGGCGAAAAAATTTATGTTGGGTATGGGGCTGATTCCGGCCATAAATACAGCAGCGTTGGTCGTATGCTTGTTCTGGATGGGAAAATACCGGAGGAAGAGCTGACGCTTTCTACCCTGATAAGCTATTTTAATCAACACCCCAGTGAGCTGGATTCATATCTTCGAAAGAATGACCGGTTTGTGTTTTTCAAAAAGGTTGATCACGCGATACCCCACGGTTCTATAGGAGTTCCGGTTACCCCCATGCGAAGCATTGCTACTGATAAGAAAGTATTTCCCGCAGGAGGGCTGGCCTTCGCCGTTGTAGAAGCAAAGAAGGCGAAGAAAGGGTGGTTTAATTTCGCCAAGCAAAGAGAGGTTGAGAAGTCATTCTTTGTTGTGGATCAGGATACAGGCGGTGCGATACAAACACCTGCAAGGGCTGATATCTATTTCGGGATCGGCGATCAGGCCATGCATGACGCCGGAGAAATAAATACTTACGGCAGACTTTATTACTTCTTGAAAAAGTAGTTTTATAACGAGCCCAGTAGCGGTCGTAATGGTGGCAGAATAGTTAACAGATTTCTTTTCTTGACACAACTTGCAAATATTAGATATAATTCTGTATTCTGGTCAACAGATAATTTTAACTTAAGCATTAGAAGTACTTGGTAAAAGGAGGATATTTTTGAAAGACATATTAACCAGAGATATTAGAAAGGTTATCGATGACTGCCCGGAGATAGGCCGTATTCTTGAAGAGTATAACATCGGTTGCGCTCCCTGTTCCGTTGGAAGCTGCCTGCTTAAAGACGTCGTTGGGATACACAACCTCGATCCGCAACAAGAGGCCACCTTGATGTATAGAATCGAAAAGGCCATTTATCCATCAAGAAACATTAAGCCTCCGGTTGTCGATCCGACAAAAAAGGTAGCGCCGAAGAAACTCACCTATTCGCCGCCCGTTAAAAAACTGGTGGACGAACACGTGCTGATCAAACGGCTACTGGCCCTAGTCCCTGCAATCATAGAGTTTACTGAAAAGAGCCCCAAAGTAGACAAAGCCCTCATTTTGAACTGCGTTGATTTTATCCGCACCTATGCCGATAAATATCATCACATGAAGGAAGAGGATATCCTGTTTAAGTACGTTGATGAAAAAGCTGAAATTATTCAGATTATGTATAAAGACCACATCACTGGAAGGAATCACGTAAAACAGGTAGTTGAGGGCGCTGAAAAAGGCAACAAGGCACAAATAAAGGAACATTTATTCGGCTACCGTGACCTGTTAACACAACATATCAAAAAGGAAGACGAGATACTGTATCCGTGGATAGACCGTCAATTATCCACAGCGCAGGTTGGAGAGATGTTCCGCAGATGTAGTGAGGCGGACGCTTCTGTGGGGGACGCTCTACCAAAGAAGTATGAAGCATTTATTCAAGAATTAGAAGGAAAATTTTTACAGGAGGTTAAAAAATGAGTGGATGTCCAGGATCAAAGACGATTGATTTTAGCGCGAATGAAAATCAGGAAGGAAGCGAAACAGGAAAACGCCCTTCACAATTAAGACAGTGGCCGATACAATTACATCTAGTCTCTCCGCAAGCGCCCTATTTTCAGGGCAGAGATATTTTGCTGGCGGCAGACTGCACCGCTTTTGCGTTAGGTGATTTCCATAAGGATTATCTCAAAGGAAAGAGCCTGGCTATCGCCTGTCCAAAGTTAGATTCTGATCAGGACGTTTATATCGAAAAGGTTAAGTCTTTAATCGACGATGCAAAAATTAACACGTTGTCCGTCGTGATCATGCAGGTGCCGTGTTGTTTCGGGCTGGCCCAAATTGCAAAGGAAGGCGCTGAAAAGGCATCACGCAAGATACCTGTTAAACAAATCGTTGTTGGGTTGGAAGGAAACATCTTATCCGAAGAGTGGCTATAAATTTCAGGTAAGATGTCGCTGTAAATACAAAATCCCCGGTGATCGTTAGATTGCCGGGGATTTTTTAATAGATTCTTCAACTTAACCATTGTACCCCATTTCCCCATTCATCAAAGGGACGTTCAAAATCTATCGGCGAGATGGGGAATACGGGATTTTGTATCCGGGATACTGGAACATCGGCTGAACCGTTGATTGAAACATCAGTTCCCCTTTTTCTGGGCATTCATTTTTTCTGTTGCAATTTCAATAATAAATTGAGCTTCAAGGTTTTCGGGATCGATACGAAGCACTTCTTCCCACTTCTTAATAGCAGCTTTATACTTTTCGTCCCGATAGAGCGTAAGGGCTTCGTCTAATAACTTTTGGAGTGAATCCTTGTCCCCTTTGTAATCAAAATCTTCGTCGTCCTCGTGTTCTAAAGGGCTTGAATATCCCCCGCCCTCAAACTCGTCGTCCGGCATCTCCCTTTTTCGCCCTATTTTTGGATCAGCCTGGCCTTGCGTTGTTTCACTGTGCGACTCGTCACTCGCTTTTTGATAGAGAAGTTGTATTAGCTGGTTTTGTAAATCAATCTTTGCCTTTTCAATATCATCAGACTTTTCTTCAAATTCTTTTTTTGACATCCTTACTTCAAGCGCATCGAGGGCTTTTCTTGTTTCAGCTATCTTTTTATCCAGTACGTTATTTCTCGTTTCCACTTTAGAATCCAAATCAAATAAAGACGCCTGCACTTTAGTGTAATTTGCATCCATCTCCGCGGACTTTCGTGAGCCGTCTTCAATACTCCTCCAGATGTTCTGTTGGGAAGAAGTTAAATTTGCAATCGCCTGGTCATGCTCCTTCATCTTTCTATCAACGGATGCCAGGCGTTCCTCATTTTTCACATAATATTTCTTTGTAACGACGGTACATCCCATAAATACCGATGATAGCCAGAGTGCTGCAAGGAACGGAACATATTTCTTCATGAATTGCCTTTTCGCTTTTATAATAAAATAATCACCGCTCTATTAAAGAAACCTATCGGTCCGAAAGAGATTTGATCTTTTCCTTCGCTATTTCGATATTAAACTTTGCCTCCAGGTTTTCCGGATCAAGAATCAGCGCCTCCTCCCATTTGTTTACGGCCTCTTTGTAATTTCCTTTTCTGTACAACTGGAGCGCCCCATCCAATAATTTTTGTAACGCCTCTTTCGTCTGCTTTGCCACTAATTCCGCTATTTTTTTGTCGTCTTCAGGTTTTTTTTCACTTCTTGCTTCTTTGGCCATTTCCCGGCTCTTGCCGATTATTTCCCTTGCATCTTCCTTCATGGTTTCACTGCGCTGCTCTATTGCAGACCCCCCCGTGGTTCGGGATTTTTGTGCCTGGAGTACAAGGATTTGATTTTGTAAATCAGACTTTGCCTTTTCGATTTCACTCAACCTCTTTGAAAGTTCGGCCAGGTTTGCCTGCGTATCGGAGATTACGAGACCCACGGAGCTGTCAGTGGCCTCAGCCGCAGCAACCTTTGAGCCAAGACCGTCCACCTCCGAGTAAAGCCTTGAATAGTTTATATCCATGTTGGTGGTTTTTTGGGAAAGTTCCTCAACGCGTTTTCCAATACTTTGAGCAACGACATTCAGATTAGCAATAGCGCTTTCTAAATTAACAAGCTTGCTGTCCACCAGTTCCAGTTGTTCCCTCTGCACATCCTGCGACTTTTTAGAAAAATCCGCGCACCCAAAAAGCAGCGGAAATAATCCCACCACGGTAAAAACCAATCGGAGATGTTTCACAATAGTTACCCCTTTTCTTTTTGCAAGTTCACGGGAAGACACGTTTGTTCGCCTGCTCCATGCCCGGAGCAGGACTGCCTGATGCTGACGGACGATATGAATACTTATTTTCTATATCACCGCGTATAATTAAGATTTGTTATTTTATTTTCGACAGATCAAAGGGAAATGATAGTTCTTCACCACCCGGAATAATAATAACGAGGGTTGCAAGGGCATTAAAGTCGATATCCTTTGCCGGAAATTTAAAAACCAACCTCGCCTCGTGGGCCGGAGAATTAGGCCAAAACTCGCTGGCTTCGGCTATTTCAGGGACATATTCAAAATCGGGTTGTATAATGGCGTCCTTTTGATTCAGTTGCGCGGTATGGTGCATTGCGAAATCATATTCTTCGCCATACACGGTTGTGGAAAAGCTAAGCACGTCTCCCCCCTCCAATACCTGCTGAATATCCGCGCCCGTCACCTCTCTCCGCTCCACCGCCATTTTTCTGGCCCGGTAAGCAAGGTTGTGAAATGGCGTAAATACCGTCGCCGCCCCAATCCCTTTTCCCAGCGAAACGATCCACGGCCTTGAAAAGGCGGCCATGTCCATAGTTCTATTTTTCTGGCCGTAGTCAACAGCCTCCTGTATTTGTTCCGGTGTAAGTTTTGAAAAGGCCGCGTATGCCGGCTCTAAAACAAAAAATCCAGCAACAAAAGCCAAAACGCAGAACGACAAAGATAATTTTTTTAGCATCGGTTAGTTTACGTCCTTATTGAATTCTGAGGTTTCTGATGACACATTGACATCTTTACTTTGAAAAGACACCCCTTTAGAACCACAGAGGAACAAATCCCCTCTAATCCTATACTACATGCTGTTATTCGGGGGCTGCTTCCGGGGCTGCTTCTGACGTCTTTGCCTCAGCGGAAGGTTTCACCACATAGTTTTTACCCGTTTTCATCAGGCTCGCGCCGCAAACGATAAACATAACGCCGAACACAACGGCGCCTACAAAGCACAGCAACCCGCCAAGGCTGTTCACCAGGCCTTCTACTTTCGGATTTGTCATAATCTTCTCAGACTTTTCTTCAATTACCTTGTTGAGTTTATCAATCATGTTGCTATCCCTCCCTCCCTTAAAATGAATATATCCGTTCACAAAACAATCAAACACATTAATGTACACAAGAAAAAAACGTTATCAACTTTACCGTTACACCGCCTTCAGCATTCTACCGTTTTACCAGTTCATTATACCGCAACAGTTCCTTGTCGGCCTCTCTTTTCATACCCTTTTCCCGATAGATCGACTCCAGATTTTTGTACGCCTTTGCATAATTCGGATTAAGGGCAATAGCCTTTTTATATTCGTTTATTTGGTTATCAAACATCTTCTTTTCGCCATATACAATACCCAGGTTGAAATGCGCCTCTGCGCTGTATGGATTCAACATCAACACCTTGTTGTATTGCTGAATTTCCTCGTCCAGCAAACCTTCTTTTGAGTATGAAACGCCTAAATTAAAATAGGCATCGATATAGTTGGGGTCGATCTCAAGCACCTTCTTATACGAGACGATGGCCTCTTTGTGCATACCTTTTTGGCGGTAGCTATGCCCCAAATTGTAAAGGGCGTCTAAATTGTCGGCATCTAACTCAATAACCTTCTTATAGGCTTGAATCTCATCATCCACCAGCCCTTTGGATCCGCAAGCAATTCCCAAATTAAAATATGCCTCTATATACCCGGGGTCAAGCGCAATTGCTTTTTTATAGGAAGCGATTTCTTCGTCATACTTTTTTTTCTTGCTATACGCAACCCCCAGGTTGTTATAAACCCTGGGAGAAGCGTCGTTCATCTCAAGCGCCCTTTTGTATTCAGCAATAGCGTCATCAATCATGCCGCATTGGTTATACTCATTTCCCAGCTTATAATGTATTTCAAAATCATTGAAGCTGCCAGCACCATAACCACTTGTGCAGAAAAAAGCTACCACGAGAGTCGGGATCAAAAAAATGACGTTTTTCACGCATTGTTTTGAATAGTTATAGGTTGAAAAACCAACACGCCTTGCTGTCTTTTGCGGAAATCTCCTGCACAATCTCATAATACTCACTTTCAGAAAGGTCGTGTAATTGTTTGCCGTATTTTTTTACAACCTGGTTAAATTCCACTATTTTTTCAACGAGCTTTTCGTGTGTTTTTTCAGAACCACCAAGTATGTAAAAATTCTCGCCTGTAGTAATCCTTTTATGATTATCTTCGTTGTCGAACGCAAGGCCGTAAAGAACCGTGTTTCTTTGAGAGGCTTCATCCTGTTTTTTCAAGTGGCAACTCCTTGTTACACAAAAGCATATTAAGAGAACTGCGTTAAGATACCATTCCATCAGAAAAAAGTCAAGATTGATTATCCCCCATTTACAATAGCGCCATAGCCATATAATGGCCAAAAACACGCAGAACAACTGGGAACCGCGTGCAGACGGCAAGAAAAAGAAGGATGGAAAGACTTATAGGCAAATTACTCTGCCGTGGAAAGAAGTTGAGAAACGATTCCTGTTCGACTGCCGGCTTTAAGCTTTGTCATCAAAAACCTAATATAAACCTTCACCGTGTTAGTACTTAAACAAAGAATGCGGGCGATTTCTTTATTACTACGATCTTCAATAAGCAATTTGGCTATTTGTTGTTCACGCTGACTTAGGTTCCATTGGCGGAAACCCGCGGAAAGATTTAAATTTTTGGGACAAAATCTTTCTAACATGAAGAGGTGATGAGTTGTTGGGTTGTTGGGTTGTTGGGTTGTTGGCATTGGTGAATTATGAATAGTTACTAACCTGGTTGCTCGCACCACATATTTTCGACGATAGCTTTCAAGCATATCAACACAATAATTAACCGTGTTGCCTACTTTATTATTGCCAATTGCTTCTTTGTGTATTTTATCAAATGAGGTTTTCCATTTTAAACAGAGGGTGATGAGATTAGGTACAACAATGGTCTTTTTGTCAACACCTGATGACATGGAAAGGATATTCCATGCTTCGGCATTGTAATATACTGTTTCTATTTTATTTTCCGATGTTTTCGGATGGTAAAAGACAAAGGCTGCAGGCAAAAATTTATGTTGGCCTACATTAATGCTGTGTTCACTCATTAAATTTTCCATGTTACCCCTATCATTCGTTAGGTTTGACCTCGAAAAGTTTCGCACTTTATAGGAACGATAGCGCACTAAAGGTTTTTCATCTTGTTAAGAATCACCTTGCAGGGCACAAACCGTGCCATCCATAAGCAGCAGAACACAAAGGCACAAAGAAAAACTTACAAAAAAAAGTTTTTACAGGGTATAGCCAAAAGCTTCTGGTTTTCGAACAAGTTAGGCCTTCGGCGACTTTTTATGCACACAGGGACACGGGCACCGTGTCCCTACTTTGAAAATTTCTAAATATAGGGGTAAATCCCCTGTGTTTACTGCTCTACATTTCGAAAACCTGACTCATTTGACTATATACTCCCTCCCCTCATAAAAAAGTTATTGTAACATGCGAAACACAACGCCAACCGTTCGTGGCACTCAATAATCTGTTGAGTTTCACGCCCCAAAAATTTACGCCGATAGGATACCACACGAAGACATACGGATAGCATACGGATTAAAGATTTTTCAAGATAAGTTATAACTATTTACAATCAAAGATGTTGCAACAACAATATATTGGACTGTATAATGTCAAGTTAGGCATTCAGCGACTTTTTCACGCACACAGGGACACGGGCACCGTGTCCCTACTTTGAAATTTCTAAACATTTAATTTTAGGTCTCGCTCCGAAAAATCTGTATAATCTGCGAAATCTGCGGATTTGTTTTTTGTCACCCCCGCCCATTCGCGATTCAAAGGGTTTATTTTTCTCCGTGTTCGCTGTATAGCCAAAAGCCTCTGGTTTTCGAAAGATACAAGGTGAACCCGCGATATTTGCTGGTTTAAGTTTCGGTAACAGTTCAGCCGGTATTGAAATAGCCTGGAATACAACCCCCCCCAGCCCCCTTTTCTAAGTGGGATTTTTAAAGTCCCCCTTAAAAAAGGGGGAAACAGGGGGTTGTATTCTGTCGTCACAGGGGATACGTAAACTGTTACAAGTTTCGAAAACCTGGCTTGTTTGGCTATAATACTATAGAAATGCAAATTATAACCTATCCGAATAAAAGCTTGCCAATAGTTTCTTGGATATATCCCAAAGGATATATCCTTACGTATCAGCCGTTTTCAGGTATTTACGGGATGATGAAAAAAGGGTATAAATATCCACCATGACTAAGTCATTAAAGAGAGAAAAAAGGGTTAATAAACGCCTATTCCATTGCGGATCCCTGCACTATACCGTGATGGGTGATTGCCTCCAGCCGCCGGACATAATTACCGTTAGTGGTGGTATGATTGATATAAGCAGCACGGGAATACGGTTTCAGTTGCGCGAGAAGCCACCCAGAAAGGGAAGTTTTCTTTGTATGCGTTTAGAGGTGGGTTTTGCAAATGACATGGTTACGGTTCCCGTTGTGGTCGAGGTACTGTGGGTAAAAGAAATATCTGCTGATAACAGTCATTATTACGTTGGCAGTAGATTTATATTGTGAGGGAGTAAAACCGTTATGGTACGTGACAGCGTTCAAAAATATTTTTGCAAATTTCTGGTTGTAAAATAAGGAGTGCGAAAATGGTAAAAAAAATTGTTGTGAGTGGGCTGATGGGTTTTTTATTATCGTTGGCCATGATAGGGAGTAGTTCTGCTTCTGAAAACCAAGTTGGCGGGGTAGCTGCGCTGGTCGCTTCTGAGCCTGCCGGTTACCTTCTTGTCTTTGCTGCCGGGTTAGCACTTGTTGGATTGAGACGTTGGATAAATAGGAAAAAGAATTTAAATGAAAGGGGTCGCAATGGCAATTCATTTAATAACTGAGGTAATTTTTTCCTGCAAATATTTGGCCTTTCTTTGATCAACAAACAGCGTGGGCATATTATTAGTTAGGTTGATAAAAATGCGTTTGATATAATACCACCAAAAAACAAAGAAGGAGGTATTATGATCAAGCAATTGCAAGCTATTACAAATTCAAATAAAAAGCGGACCGATACAGTTCCTGCTTTTTACAGACTTAGAGAAGTTGAATGCCGCTATAGGAGCAGTAATAATACACTGAGAAGCGTTTTGTATCTTGTCGCGATTAGTGGAATATTAATAGTTATGTGGGCTCGCAGTGGAACATGCCTTGCAAGTGAATATGAGGGGATGGATGCTTCGCTGATGGACTTTGTTAAATCGTGCGCCTTCAATTTCAAGGGGTTTGATATAAAAATTAAAGATATAAACATACGAGAAACCTACGATGATAACGTTACCTATGCAAAGGAAGAGGCGAAGGAAGACTTTATAACGAATTTAGGGATCGGTATAGCTGCCCTATACGAAGGGAAAAAAGATACCTTCGAAGTATCAGGAAATGTTATTCATGAGGCGTTTGCTGAAAATAGTATTTTTGACAATACGACACAATACATAACACTCGGTTTTAAGCGCGAACTGTCTCAACACGACCGGGTAAGCCTTAAAAATGCCTTTTACAACGATGTTACGCCACTGTTTTTTGAAGGTCCATCATTTTCTGCGAACAAGCAGGCAAGCGGTCGTATTCCCTATTACAAAAACAGATGCTCCGTTGACTATGCCAGAGATGTGTCTCGTCAATTAACCTTCAAGGTAAAATATGCCAGTGATGTTGACGCGTTTGAAACGAAGACCTTTTTGGATTCATTTGTGAATAAAGCCGGGCTGGAAGCAAATTATATGCTTAGCGGAACAACCATACTTTTGACTACATACGACTTTTCTAATAGACAATTTGAAGATAAACAAAATGCATCAATAAACACTATCGCACAGGGCTTAAGGCAGTATATAACAAAAAAACTTTATTTCGATATCGGCGGAGGGCTGGATTTTGTGGATTCTTACAAAGAAGATACATTTATTGACCCAGTCATTCTGTCTGCTCTAACCTACGATATGGGCGATAACACGCAATTCCGTCTCTTATTTAACAAAAAAGACGATACAAATCCTTTTGACCAGCAAATAAGTAGTTACAGGAGAACCGCACTCTCTGTTACGCGCCAAATGTCAGAAAGGCTTGGGGGCGGTCTTTCGCTTTCTTATGATGACGTAAAAAGCGTTCCTGCTAATTTCGAGCAAAAGATACTGAATGCTAGTTCCTCCCTTATTTATGATATTAACCGGAATTTAAAGGGTCGTTTTACCTATACCTATTCAGAGGCAGTAAGCAGTGGTGAAACTTCAGGCTACACAAAAAATACCGTGTTATTAGGATTGGAAGCTACATTTTGATAATATGCTGAAAGATGATCGTATATTTTTTAAAAAAGTATTGCTTTTTTGTGACCTTTGCATACTAATCGTTGCTTTTTTGGGAGGGTTTATTTTAAGAAATGCATTTAGTGATTTTTTAAATGAACCGGGTATTTATATTACCCTCTTACCGGTCTTGCTTGCGCTGTGGGGAATTCTTCTTTACTGGTTCGGGATATATAATGCCTTTAGGGCCAAACAAATACTTGATGTGCTATTGACTGTTGTAGAAGCCGCAATGGTAGGGGGTGGCCTTTTTGGATGCTTTCTTTTTATCACAAAAATGCACGAGGTTAGCAGGTTACACATATTATATACGTTTTGCCTTGCAACAGTATTAATATGCATCGAAAAAGTTATCCTCATATATTATTTTCAGTATCAGCACAGAAGAGGTATTAACAGAAAAAATGTTTTAATTGTTGGCGTAAATAACAGGGCCAGGCAAATTATTATTTCAATTAATGACCACCCTGAATGGGGTATTAATATTGTGGGGCTTGTGGATAATGACGCCAGAAAAAATGATACGGTTTGCGGACACAAAGTCGTAGGTACTGTTAAAGAGATATGCAGCATAATCCGTAGCGCTATTGTGGATGAGGTAATGTTCGTAATTCCCCGTTCATGGCTATGTATGATTGAAGATGTGCTTTATATATGTGATGTCGAAGGCATACGGGTAAGTGTTGCCGTAGATTTATTTGAACTGAAGATATCAAAGGCAAAATTCCGATACCTGGATAAATTTCCTATTTTAACGTTTCACAGCGCCCCTGATAAATTATTGCATCTCCTCATAAAGCGCCTTTTAGACATAATAGTTTCCGGGTTTTTGTTGCTCATGTTATTTCCTGTCTTTGCAATTACTGCAGTAATGGTGAAAGCAACCTCCAGAGGATGTGTTTTCTTCAGGCAGCAGAGAAGCAGCTTAAATGGCAGGAAGTTTATGTTATACAAGTTTAGGACAATGGTTGCGGATGCCGAGTCGCGACTCAATGAACTACTTCTACACAACGAGATGAATGGCCCGGTCTTTAAGATGAAAAATGATCCGAGATTGACAAAGATAGGTGGGATACTAAGGCGGTTTAGCATAGATGAATTACCACAGTTATGGAATGTATTCAAGGGAGATATGAGTCTTGTTGGCCCACGGCCCGCGCTGCCCAGTGAAGTTGCCAGTTACGAACCGTGGCAACGGCGGCGTCTTAGCATGCGTCCGGGTATAACCTGCCTTTGGCAAGCGAATGGAAGAAATAAAATAACGGATTTTAACGAATGGATGAGGCTAGACCTGGAGTATATAGACAAATGGTCGCTATTGCTGGATTGTAAATTGCTCCTTAAGACCGTGCCCGTTGTAATGTTTGGAACAGGGGCGAAATGAATCAGGTCTTGAAAAACCTTACTCAAAAAAGGGGACTGAGATGTTAAAAATGGTTTTTGTAACGTTTCTCGTGATAGTTACTGCGTTTGCGGCAGAAATGCCGGGCTTCGCCCAAGAACATCAGGAACAATATATCGTTGCCGTTGATGATGTGCTTGATATAAGTGTGCGAGATCATGATGACCTTAAGACCTCTGCATCGGTGGCATCCGATGGCGCAATATCTTTTCCCTATATTGGAAGGGTTATTGTTAAAGGTATGAGTTTGTCACAGATTGAAAAAGAAATCTCGCAAAAACTTGCTGATGGCTATATAAAATATCCGGCAGTATCTGTGATTTTATCGACCACAAAAAGCCTGAGATTTTTTGTCTATGGAGAGGTATATACTCCCGGGAGATATATCCTCGAAGATAACATGACCGTATTGAAAGCCATTTCATTGGCAGGTGGTATTAGTAAGGATGGCTTGTATGGCAATATAAAGCTCAGGCGTAAGCAGAAAGATAAACCGGAGTATCAGGAAATTCCTATTATTATTAATGGTGGTGGTACGAATGATAAGAATGCTGGTGGCGATACGCCAATACAAGCCGATGATGTTCTAATCGTTGATCACAACAAAAGCTTCTTTGTCTGTGGCGAGGTGTTGAAACCCGGCAAATATGCCTTTGAAGAAGATATGACGGTATTGAAAGCCATTTCTTTAGCGGGTGGTATTGCTCCATCCGGTGTTGGCGGTAACATAAAACTCATTCATAAACGGGAAGACGATCAAAGGTGTGTGGAAACTAATATTAACTTGAAAAACACAACTGCAGACGGCCATTCTGATGGAGATATGTTTGTCAAGCCCGACGATAAGGTCGTCGTTGAGCGCAGCAACGTATTCTTTGTTTACGGTGCGGTCACTAAACCTGGCAAATTTATCCTTGAGGGTAATATGACTGTGCTTAAGGCCATCTCTCTGGCCGAAGGTTTTGCTAAATATGGTTCTCCGGACAGGGTTAAAATTATCAGAAAGGTCGCGGGTAAAGCAGATTATGAAAGCATTAAAGTTGATATGAAAAACGCAATAAATGGCCATAATGGGAAAGACGTCTCTTTAGAACCAGACGACATTGTAATCGCATTAGAGGGAATGCTTTAATATAAAAAACGAGACACTGTTTCAACGTGTCCACGCTCGTCTAAAATTGTATTGAGTTGAATTTGCTGGGAATTTTGATATAGGAGAAATAATGGCATCGGGTCTTTCAGAAAGAACCTTGCGGGATTACATCTCGGTAATATTCAGGCGTAAAAGTGTAATGATAACCACATTTATTACGGTGATGATAAGCGTTGTTTTGGGGTTGGAGCTAAAAACACCCGTCTATGAGGCTGGCGTTAAGATGCTGATTACTGCAAGAAAACAGACAACCTCGCCTTTTTACAAGGATATGGCCGGATATCAGCAAACACAAGCATCTATTACCCAGAGTGAGATCGTAAATTCGAATCCGGTAATGGAACGGGCTGTCAGGATTCTTCGGCTGCACGAACGGTCCCCTGACTATGAGAAGAAGTTTTGCTCTTCGATCAAGACATGGGTAATAGATTTAAAACGTAAGAAGTCAAAACAGAAAGACCTTCTACCCGAACAAAAACAACAATACATCTTCCGTCAGGCAGTTAATAACCTTAAGGAGTCTATAAAAGTGGATCCGGTACGAGATACGGATTTATTTACCATAACCGCGAGCGATTTCGACCCTGAGTGTTCCGCTTTGATTGCAAATGTGGTAAGCCGTTCGTATGTCATCTTTGACCTCGAACAACAATTGGCGGAACTTCAGATGCAATATGGAGAAAAACACCAATTTGTAATGCAGCTTAAGGATAGCATTGACGCGATGACAAGAAATCTTACCGGAGCAAAACTTTCTGACATTGAGGCTATTGGCCCGGCAAGTGTTAAAATCGTAGAGCAAGCACAAGCCCCCTTTGGCTCCAATGGTCGTAGCAGAGGGTTAACACTCGCCATTGCCTTTTTTATGAGTCTACTCTTGGGAACAATGCTGGTATTTGGATTTGAATACATCGACCAGACATTTAAGTCGCCGGTTGACGTAGAGGCATTCTTTAATCTCCCTGTTTTAGGTTCAATTCCAAAAACAAGAAAAAAAGATAAAGTATTCATTCGCGATATAAAACAAACAAATGCTTACGTTCTTGCTTATCGTGACCTTTCTGATCAGATATATTTGTTGATGAAAAATAGCAACTTAAAGTCCATTTTAATAACCGCCGCTTCTCCCTTTGAAGGAAGTAACGCGATAGTCGCCAACATTTGCGCCTACCTGTCTGAAAAGGCAGGCCACAAGGTGTTTGTCATTGACGCCAATTTAAGGGCGCCGGCGCTCCATAAAATTTTTAGGATTTCCGGCGCTTCCGGCCTGAGTAATATTTTAGAAGGGAAAGCCGGCTTGTCAAAAGTGGCGCAAAATAACGGCAACAACTTAGTCGTTTTGCCCGCTGGTGAAACCTCCTTAAATCCGGCCATTCTTTTAGACTCTGAGAAGGTTGTTGACGTAATCAAGGAGGCAAAAGAGTCGTCAGAGGTGGTTATTATTGACTATGCGAATTTAAAAAATATTAAAGACGTTGCGGCGCTATCTGCGCACGTAGATGGTGTTGTCCTTGTTGTGAATGAGGGCCAAACACGTCGCCATGCTATAAAGGCATTAATTACTCCGTTAGAGCAAAGAAAATCCAATATTATAGGGGTGATCTTAAACAATCGCACCTTTGCAATCCCTAAGATGCTGTACCGATGGTTGTAGATAGAACGTATATGTTTAGGAATTTCAAACAATGTTGTAGCTCAGGGCTTCAGCCCTGATGGATGCTGCATTGTGCATTACGCCAAATTGCCACGCAATGTCTGACAATGCATATATCCGTGGCAAGAGCAATGTCCATCAAACCTGAAGGTTTGAGCTACAAAAGCTGTCGCCGTAGGCGATATAATTTATTAAAGAAGGAGTCACACAAACAATGAAGGCATTGATTCTGGCTGCCGGTTATGGAACAAGGTTATATCCGTTAACAAAGGATATGCCTAAACCGTTGTTGCCAATTGCTGATATGCCAATAATTGAACATATTATTGAAAAAATCAACGCCATACATGCTATTGATAAAATCTTTGTAATCACCAATCAGAAGTTTTTCAATAATTTCCAGGAATGGCTGCAAAACTTTCGTGGAAACAACAAAATCGAGGTCATTAACGACCGGACTACTTCTGAAGATAATAGATTAGGCACCATTGGTGACATTCGATTCGCCATTGCAGAAAAGCAGATATATGAAGATTTACTGATAATTGGCGGGGACAACATCTTTACCGCAGGTTTATCCGAATTTGTAAAATATTCTTGTAATAAATCTCCCAGACCTTCCGTAGGTATATTTAACTTAGATGACAAAACGGCGGCAAAGAAATTTGGTGTGGTAGCGTTAAATGGGGAGTCGCAAATAGCTAGCTTCCAGGAAAAACCTGAGTTTCCGAAAACGTCGTTTATTTCCATGTGCATGTACTTTTTCCCACAGCAAACGCTTGATAAGTTTTCAGAATACCTCGGACGGGGTGATAATCATGACGCCATGGGGCATTTTGTGAAATGGCTCTCTCAGGTTACTAAAGTTTATGGTTATTTATTTGATGGAAAGTGGTTCGATATCGGTGATAAACGGGCCTATAACGATGCTCAAGCGTATTTTGGCAATATCTCTTGTGATAACAAAAGGCAATCCCATGATTCCCTGTTTATGAACGGCAGCTTTACAAATCCCCCTTTAGAAACTGGAGGGAGGGGGTTGTTTCCCGGTACTATTTAAAGGGCTTGTTATAGTATCCCATTTACCAGGGGCTTCACCCCTGTCTATATGCTTTCAGCCCTTCGGGCCTTTTGTAGAGCGAAGAGGTTCTTCGCTCACTCTGAAGCGGCACAGCTAAAGAACGAAGTGCCACTTCGTTCTACAACCGAAGGCCTGATTTAATTGCTAAAGAAAATGTAAATAACTATGGACGTATCTAACACCTATACTACTATCCCGTCTGAATATATTAAAAATAGTTCATCAACGCATAGTTTCTTTGAGTTTTACATGCTTTCTGTAATAAACAGAAATTTAAATCACTCAATAAAATTGGACAACTCATTTGCCAAAGGTATCGTTGCTTTAAAAAAAGCCTTTCAGATAGATGATCTTTGTATCATGCTCCTGGACGATCAGGCTAAAGAATTAAAGGTATTAACGATAGACACGACGGAGAAAGAGCCGGCACAAGACACCGCAGTTAAAATAGGAGAGGGCATTTCCATACAGGTTGCTTACACGGGTAAACCCATCATAATACAAGACGTGAGGAATGATAACAGATTAATATCTTATAATGACACCACCGGCTCTTTTATGTCAATACCATTAAAACTTGCTGATGGAGAAGTAACAGGTGTTTTAAATATTTACAAAAAAAATATAAATGCCTTCCAAAAGGGAGACGTGGCTCTGTTTTGCACCATTGCCAGTGACATATCCCATACCATAGAAAGAATCAGACTATACGAAAATGCGATGAAACAATCAATCCACGATGACCTCACGACCCTTTATACTAAGAAATATTTCCTGGAGAACTGCCATCTGGAATATAACAAGTCCGTAAGAAAAGATGCGGAGTTTTCGTTAATTTTTGTAGATATCGATCATTTCAAATATTTTAACGATACTTATGGACATTCAGTGGGTGATAAAGTGATTAAAACGGTTGCTCGTATTATCAAAGCAAATGTCAGGCAGGGCGACACCGTTTCACGATACGGTGGTGAAGAATTTGCTGTGCTTTTGCCTGAAACAAGCAGGGATGGCGCTACTGTGGTTGCCGAAAAGATTAGATCTACGGTGCAAGACTTATCAATGGAGGCCGGTATCGACAAATTCGGGAAAGTGACCATAACGGCGGGCGTAGCCAGTTATCCCGAGGATGGCGCAGCGGTGGATATCGTTGTTGATAAAGCGGACAAACTTCTTTTATTAGGAAAAGAAAGTGGCCGCAATAAGGTTGTCAACAGAGAGAAGCCTGATAGCTCATTAAATAAAGACGAGGAAAAAAGATTACTCAAAAGATGCAGGGCGGGTTTGAAGGTGGCAGAATGTGTAGATTTTCCTCAATACATGGAAATTAATTTCAACGGTAGTGGTTGGAAGTTATGCAATGTGGTTGATATCAGTAAAATGGGAATGAATGGCCTTTCTGACTATGAAGTTAAAGCTGGAAGCATACATGAGTGCCGGGTTGTCTTTAATGTGCTTGACAAAGCGCATAGCGTCTTCCAAATGAAAATAGTTTATATAATGGAAATGAATTCCAACAGGTATAGATTTGGCGCTAAAATTATTGACAATTTGGAAATTTGGCAAAAGCTTTTTACCTTTTTGTCCAGGTGAAACAGTCGAAGCAAAATGATCTAAAGTTTAAAGTGATCTAAAGTGTAAAGTGTCTAAAGTGTAAGTGTCTAAAGTGTAAAGTGTAAAGTGTCTAAAGTTATGGAT
>CAYJPZ010000005.1:0-49852 GCA_964372185.1 uncultured candidatus Brocadiaceae bacterium | reverse complement strand
CGGCGATTGTCGCCACCACCTCGGGGGTGGCCGGATTGATGACGCTGACGTTGCTACTGGTATAATTCGCGACAAAAATCCTGTCTGTCGAGGGACAATACGCAACACCACGCGGGCTTATGCCGACGGCGATTGTTGCCTCAACTACGGCGCGACTTGGGATTACCTTCTGGTTATTGGTTATAATATGAAAAACTATCATTGCGGATTTTCCCGCCTCACCTTTTAACGTAATACCCACAACTTTTATCGAAGCATATTCCTGAAGATAATTTTTCATGTTTTTTACAAACGTTCCAAACAAATTATCCAGGTTGGTATTCCACTTGTAGGTATATGCATACGCCGCCGTGACGCCCTGTTGAGCCGGAGCGCCGGCAATGCCCATAAACAAAGCCAAAAGTACGTCCAGGCCATCGTAGCGCATATATGCCTGCACGTCTCCTTCGACTTTTACCGGGCCCGGAAGGCCGTCATTGGAAAAATACAACCCCAACGAATCATCAATAGCAACAGCAGCCTCTCGTTTTAGGTTTGACGGCAGTATCAAGACGCCATCGTTAGCGCCTGCAATTTCTGCTACATTCCAAAGCCTGCCCTTTTTCAGGGCAGCGCTGATTTCGGTTCCCGCTAATCCCATAATTTCCTCCTTTCGATGTGGGGCGAAGTGCCACTTCGCCAACAACGAAGCAATCGCTTCGTTCTACAATTTTGAAATTCCTATACATCAGGCTAACGGATCGGTTGATAATCTGTTTATACCGCTGATCCAGAAAGGATCAGTTAGCCCGGTCATACCGGTCGGCGCCGATGCGCACCCATGCACAACGAATTCTATTGGCTCTTTGATGTTGCCTTGCGCGTCGACAGGGTCAACGTTCTTTAACTGAAGATGCGGGAATTGTAATTTGAACTGGCGGTAATATGCGCCGCCAATAAGGGCGCCGGTAAAGGTTATGTCCATTTTTTTACGGCTATCAGAAACCAGGGCGTCAATGTTCGTGCTGCTGGTATGTCGCGGAAAGGTGAGTTTTAGGGTAGACTCCAGCGTGCCATCGCCACAGGGTTCGTCGATGAGTTCCTGATTGATTGCCGAAATGTACTGGGTGCTATATTCTCCCGCCAATTTCCTTTTTGTAGTGAATTCAAAGGCAGATGGATAAATCGTATTGCCACTTCCCAGCGCAGCGCCACCCTGGGCATTCATTCTGAAGACGCCCTCGGAAAATCTTACGCGATTTTGTTCTTCAAACCACGTAACGTTTGTAAAGGTTGTTGTTGTATTAATGACAGAGGCCACCACTTTGTTTTGACACACGACAGAAATAGTTACCTGTAGTGCCTTACCCACCTCCCCTTTAATCGCGATTCCGGTAATCTTCACAGATGGATATTCATCGATATAGTTTTTCATGTGTTTCGCGACGGTACAAAACAGACCGTCGAGCAGGGTTTTAACTTTATAGGTATATGCATAAGCGCCAGACCCCTGTAAGGTCGGGGCGCCGGCGGTACCCATGTATAAGGCTAGCAACAAATCAAGCCCGTCGTACCGCAAATAGGCCGGTATATCCCCTTCCACCTTGAGTGGCCCCGGCAGGCCGTCTTTGCTGAAAAACCTACCCATGGAATCATCAACCGTAATGGGCGAATCCCGCTTTATGTTCGTGGGTAAAACAACAATGCCATTGTTTGCGCCACATGCAACGGCAGTCCCCCACGTGGATGCCTTTTTTACCGCAGCCTTAATTTCTATGCCCGCTAATCCAGCCATAATTTATTCCTCCAAATTGTTCGGTTGACCCGCTTAATACGCCTTATCAAAATTTGTTTTGAAATCCACACCGTAAATGGTGGTTGTTTTTGTGGCAATGATAAGTTTTGTGTTTTGAGGCTGCATTTTTTCTATATCAAGACCAAAGTCCTGATTGGTTATCTTTGTTAATACATCTTTGATGAGTTTATAACATCCTTCAGCCTGATCCTTTCGCATAGCCTCGTTACCTCTGAGGTTTTTTGCGGCAAGGAGGATGGTGAAAATATCAACCTCATTAAAATTCTGCTGCCCGTCCACCCATTCATATTGCGACCCCGCGTACATAACGAATATCACAGGGTAGTTGATCAGCAACTCATCGATTACGCCTTCGAGCTGGCCAGCGTAAGTTTCTATTGTTCTGACATAAGTCAGGTTCGTCTTCAGGGTGTCGATGATTTTATCTTCGATTTGTTCGAAATCTGTCATGGTTTTTGATCAATAATTGCTTGTAGTTTTACCTGTAAGGCCAACAATTCATCGTTATTCATTTGCTGGATTTCTTCGACAGTATATACATTTTTTCCGGGCATTATGAAACCTGGCACTGCAACAATCGACACCGTTCCGTCCCCGGCTTCGTGGGCTTTGTACTTCCCAAGTGAAAAGGTGTTCATGAAGTCGTCGGGAAATGTGGTTTCATCTATCTCTTTTCCCGTTACGATCTGGCCAACGGCCAGGATTGTTCCGTCTGCGGTATAACTAATTTTGGTCATGTTTAATCCTCCGGTAACTTTTCATGGGTGTAGAGACGCATTGCTATGCGTCTCTACGTTGCCATTTTAAAATTCCTATACATTGAATTATGCCTTCGGTAACTTTTTTACGCACACAGGGACACGGGCGCCGTGTCCCTACTTTGAAATTCCTGCACATTTAATTAGACATTGCTTTACTGCCAAAGACGCTTACTATGCCACCGAAGATGCCGCCTAAAAAGGCAAGGGTTTTGTTGAAAAAGGATCTGTTTTCGAGTCGTTTTAGGCGTTCTTCTATGTCGAGCATGGTGTTGTAGAGTATCCAGGCGCGGTCATCGGGGGAAATTTTATTCCAGGTCTCCTGATTTACTACCATTTTCTCGTTGGTCATTCTTTGCAGTCTCCTTGTAGTTAACCCAAATCTGATTCGTCGATAGCCCTTTGTATCTCTTCCTCTATTACGGCTACGATGCGGCCGCCACGGTCATAATTTTGCACGGCATCGGTGATGTAAGGTCGCGCGCCATATTTTTCAGATGTGCCTGTTCCGTCGTGAATGTTGCTGGCGTATTCGGCAGCGTTGAAGACTATAGCCTCCAAACGCCCGGCGCTAAAGGTATAATTATTAACCGTCTTTGTCTCTCCTGGTTTTACGAAGGCGAGCCGGGTGAGTAAGTTGCTGGTTATTCTGGGTACCGGGTAACTTCCAGGCCGGGCGACGGTAGCGTTCGTTATACCGCGCATGGGCGCTCTTTTGCGTTTACCGGTTTTTTTGTAGTACTCTTTTTTCCCGGTAAATATGCTTACCCGCGACCGCGCGGGGCCCTGGAGTAGCTTAAATGCCTCGGCAAATATGCCTACGGCGACACGCATTACGCCAATTTCTGCGCCGTGCGCCACGACGCCGACGGCGTTTTGCAGGCCGTTGATTACTATCTTTTCGTTATCGATAGTTATGTTGAGATCGAGCATATATTTTCTCCGGGTTGTTGGGTTTTGCGCCTCAACCTAACCTACTAGCTACCAGGACACGGGGACACGGGCACCGTGTCCCTACAATTCGAAATGATCGGAAATAATGAGACCTGTTGAGAATCCGGATGTCAAACTGGTATCCAGCGATATAGTTCCATCCGCAATGTCATGCAGTTGCCGGAGGGCGTTTTTGTACTGTGTGGCGCGCGTCTCCGATATGGCCTCTACCTTGCGGCAGTAGAGGCGGTAAATGACGATGGCGATGGAAATAGTCTTAATCATGGCCGGCACGGTGCTGAACGGCACGGTATATTGCTTCCTGCAATAAGCGTCTATTTCCGCATCGGCCTGGGCGATTGCCTCGTTTATCCTGCCCTCGTTTACCGTGCCGGTGCCTTCGTCGTTGCTGGCGTGCACCAGCATGATTTCCGGTATGGTGTTTTTAAGATCTTCGAGGGTACAGTACATAGCTCTTACACTCCAAATTCGAAGCTTAAATCAGCTACCAGGCAAGTGTATTAGCCACTTCCCCGTCGAAGCTGCTCACAAGCTTTAAAACGTTGGGTTTCGTATCTCAACCCAACTTACCAGGCTGCCAGGCTCCAAACTCGAAACGCAAGTTTTTTAAGGTATACCCACAGCCTGCCAGTTCACATTTACGGGTGTAGCCGATATCGCCGTTGATGTGCCTGCGCCGATGCCGTAAACTTCCAGGGTAATGTTCCCGGCGGTGGCCGTACCCATTACATAACGAACGTCATCGACAATGGCGTCAGGGGTTGCTATCACTGCCGTTACTGTAGTAAGTCCGCTGGCAAAAGTGGACGTGCCGGTGACGCTTTGAACGCCAAAGGCAATAGCCTTACCTGACGTGGTGGTAACTACCACGTTGTTCTTGGTGACTCCGCCTATTTTGAATGTGGATTTGACGTCCAGGATGTCGATGTCGGTGGCAAATACTATTGCCGGCATAACCAATAAAAACAAAACAATGCAACACATTTTTAGAAATGTCTTTTTCATATCTACTCCTTTTCGATTTTTTTTCTTTAGGCCGTTGTTGGGTTTCGCTTTACTCAACCCAACCTGCATTGATTAGACGCCCTGCAAGGCGTCTCTACCATTCCGCATTCCGCAATTCCGATTTCGCAATTTCCAGCCTATTACGACAGCGCGCACCTTCTGTGCTGCTTGGCCTCGCCGATGATGCCGTTGTAAGCGCCTGTCCATATATTGGCTGCGCCAAGCACTAATTCGTTCCTCTGTGCGGGGCGCATATTCATGTCTTCCCACTCTCCGCGCTGATTCTTTTCGCCAGGGAGTGAGACGTAGTAGCTCGTGTTGGCAATTTTTGTCGTGGCAACTACGGCGGAGACGTTGTGGACGACCTGGTTGATGTTTGAGTTGGGGTTCAGGAACGACGCGGCCAGGGCTTTTAATATCCTAAACCTTTGTTTTGGGTTACAGGTTATGATAAATTCCGCATTTTCGTCTACCTCAAAGCCCTTTGCTTCAAGGTCTTCAAGTATCTGCGCACAGGCGTTGTTAATGGTTGTTGCGTCGTCGGTGTCAAACGCCTGGTTGACTCCAGAACTTAATGCCGCAACCAATCCGTAAAACACGGTTGCACGCTTACCAAACCATTTCTTTATAACGTCAGCAAAGAGGCGGTCGATAAGATAGTATTTGTTAAAGCGCAGCCAGTCATCAAGGATATTGAGCCCGCCCGTGAACCGGAGCATACCTACAGCGGTCTTAGCAGATGACGGCACCTTTGAGAGTTTCGCCTCGGTGCCTGGATCATGCTGGTAAAAGACTACGCCCCCGCTAACGTCCATAACCTCGAAGGTATCATTAGACGAATTCCTCATATCCACTTCATCGAAAAGCAGCTCATAGCCCCTGTCAGGGGTCTTTATAGTATCAGACATAACGAGGACGATGGGGGCAGCACCCATGAGATTTGCGTCAACGCCGCTCATTTTAACGTTTGAAATCGGCTGTTTTTTTACTGGCGTAGCATAAACACCTTTGACATAGTTCGACGCGGCCTTGAGGATTTCCACTCTTTGATCCTCAATTGGTAAATCCTTCAGCCGCTTACCTTGCTTGTTTTCTTTGCTCCAGTCGAAAATCTTTTTTCCGTATAGCATTCTTACCTCCTTCTTTTTATAAGTTTCAGCTTAAGCCGCTTAAGCCGCTTAAACAGTTCAAACAGCCTAAACAATTTATGTTTTCACGTAAGGACGCAGGTATACAACTACCGTTGCATCTGCCGCCAGCGCCTTTTCCACGCAATGGCCGCAGGGGGTGTTACCGGAAACCGTTTTCGTTACTTTCTTGGCAGTATTATCCCAATACACGGCGTCCATAAAATTGATGGCAAGGCTTGCCTCCTTATCAAATTCCGCCTTGCCTTCCCATATATATGCGTTCTCTGCGTTTGCATCCTTTTTATTTATTGCGATCAACGCAGAACCATTGCCAACGATGACGTCGCCCGGTTCCGTGGCGGCGCTGTGGGTATATTTACCCGTTCTGACGTTTGTTATTGCATCCATTACGGTTGCCTTTGACATATTGTTTCCCCTCCTTTTTAATCGTAGAGACGCATTGCAATGCGTCTCTACAGTTTAAGCTGTTTAAGCCGATTAAACGGCGAATATCCTAGTCAGGTTCGATAAAGCTCTTAACTTCGTCTTTCTGGCCTTGCGCAGACTTACCATCGTTAGACTTATCCCTGCGGGCATCGCCCTTTAGCTGGCCTTCGGCGGGGAATTTTTCTTCCACACGGGTTTGGAGGTGTTTAACCTCCTGCTTCAGGAATTCAACTGGATACTTCTCCGCAACGTCCTTCACCACTTTCTGTGCCTCCGGAGTTTCTGCAACTTCTTTGAGCTTGGCTTTCAGGGCGACGTAATCGGTGACAAGACCGTCGCGGAATGCCTTGCCATCGGCTGCCAGGGGTTCAAGGTCTTTGACCTTTTGTTCAAGCGGTTCAAGCTGTTTAACCCGGTCTTCCAGGGCTTTAACGGTCTTGATTTTTTCCTGCATCGCTTTGATGTCCGCGTCTTTCGCGTCTATCATAGCCTTGACATTTTCGACCGTGTTTTCCTCGGTGAAATTCTTATCAAACGTCTTTGCCAGTTTTGCCAACAACTTCTCCATAGCCTTTCCTCCTTCTCTTGAATTGTTTTCGGTTTCTGTATGCGCTTGTTTGTGTGCCGCTTTTTGTGCCGTGGCGCCTTGCTGGGCGCCAAGCCACACGATAGAGCCTTCTGTAGCCTCGCCGGGGGAGACGTACTCGTAATACAAAGTCTGATCAAACTGGCCTTTTACAGTAATAAGGTCAGACGCCCTAAACCCAATAGACACGTACCGGTAAATGCCCCCATCTATATTTTTAATAAGCCGGTCATTGAAATCCTCTTTGAGGAGATAGACCCAACCCCACAATATTTTCGCCATAGATACGGCGCCAGGCAGGTTGATCTCTTCGCCGGTCAGTTCTTTGAACCGTTCCCTGGTTATATCTTCAGTCGCAGCATCGAAATAAAGACCGATGGGGAGGCTTTGTTTATCGTGTACCGTTAGGAACGACTTACCGGGAAGGGTGTTTTTAAAATCTTCGAGGACAGTTTCGGGGAAGCGTTCGCGGTCACGGTCCACGCCATTATGCGCCATGATGTATTTGCGAACGTAAACGTGTTCGATGGATAGCGGCTTCAGCGCGTATTTGTTGATTTTAGCGAGTATGTCCGGTGAGATTTCAACGCTTGACGCGGCCTTTACGTTGCAGGATTTCAGATAATGTTGGTATGCCTCTTTCATGGTATTATCCTTATATTTTATGACCTTTTTCCCGGAGTATTTTTACGACGTCTTCACCTCTGATGATTTCGGATTTCGGATTTTGGGTTTCGGATTTTTCGTCCTTAGCGCCTTCAACGCCAGATGATTTAAAATCTTTATCTTTCTCGTCTGTAGTTTTTTTTGTGATTTTTTCCGTTTCACCTTGCTTTAGTTTTTTCGTTTCTTTTGGGTCTTCAGGCATATTGCACCTCATTTTATTAACAGGGACACGGGCGCCGTGTCCCTACACCAGCCCGTTCCCACGTAGAGCGGGGAACGAGCTGGGAACTAGCCAGAAATCAGGCATCCAGCGACTGGTTGCCTATCTCTATCTTGGATATCTTTGCTGCTGCAACATCTATCCTGTTCTTCAGGTCAATCTTTTCCGATTCTGTTAAATGGTTGCCATTTAATGCGTCTTTGATCTGTGGCATCATCTCGGCAACATGTTCCACCAATTTGATCAGCGAGGGGAGCATAGCAATAATAGGTATCATATCCTCATCCTTTCACAATTTGTTATTCAGAAGAGGGCGCGGACACCGCGCCCCTACAGCGGGAACCCGGGGGCTTTAAACCAACAACTCCAAACCTACTCCCCGATAATGGACGGCTGAATATTTATCCACGATAGCATCAACCTTTTCCGTGTCAATACCGCCAGCTTTTAAGAAGCCGGTAAATTCAGTAACAAACCTGCGAATCCCCCCGATTAATGCAAAGTAGTCTTCCAGCCGTTTGGCCTGCTGCACGGTGTCCGTGATATCCATAGCCTCTTTCATGACCTTGCCGGCGCTCACGTACATATCCGCGGCGGCGTTGTAAGCAACGGCCATTTTTTCATAATCTTCTTGTTTGAGTTTGCCCTGTTCGTTCAGGGTTTCTAATTCACCCTTAACAACGCCAAGGACTTCGCCCACACCCTCGTAAGTAACCACTGCCAGCTTCCACTTATTACAGCCACCAGTAGTGGCCAACCCAATCCCCATTACAACGACCAACAACATTAACATGACTCGATTACGCATCTGCTTCATGTGCCGTCCCTCCATTTCCGACCGGTTTTAACCGGTCTATTTTTGATTGTAACAATCCATGCACGCCGGCCAACGTGGCCTGTGCCGTGATAAGTAATGCGTATAATTCGATCTTATGAACCGCATCCAAAGAGTCCTTAAAAATGAGATACCCGATATAATTCAGGCTCATCATACCAACAAGAGTGGTCACCAATTTTTTACTTACTTTTTCAAACATGTTCTATTTATCTCTGTTTTTTTCTGCAGGCTGGAAGCCTGCGCTACTTTTTTCTTTACGCCTTTGCGCCTTTGCGATGAATTATACCTTTTGTTTTTCGCATGGTTGGGCAAGGCGTGTAATTATTTTTCACCGCGCAAATGATTGGCAAAGCGGGCATGCATCAGGCGCCGGGCGGAAAACGATTTCAAATTTGCCATTAACGTCCCGAACGGAATTCGAACATTTGCATCTCGGATGCGTGTCCTGCACGGGGATTACGGCATCGGTTACGTCTACACCCCACGCGCCCCACTCATCAATCTTTGCATTTTCTGCAGCCATGCTCATTTCGCTTCTTGCTAATCTTTCCCAGTCGCTATTGGCGTCGCCAAAGAGTTTCCTGAGCCGTGCGGCCACGTGGGTGGGGTTTGTGCCGGCAAGCATTTGTGCCTCCATCTCTGCCATGATGTTGCCGTGTATACGCATCGTGGCGTTGTCTTTTACCAGGTCAAAACCCGTCTGGATCAACTTCTCATATATTTCTTTATTTTTTATCAGATTTAATATTGGTTGCTCTTTACCCATCAGCTTTGCCGCCTGGATAAGGCCGAGGCTGTAGCTTTGCCCGTAATACCAGCGCACGGGCGAATCCGCGCCTTGCCAGTCGTAAATGCCAATGAACTGCTTCAAGGCATTCATGATCGCGGCGCGTTGTTCTTCGGAGAAGGTGAAGGCGTCGGGGTCGGATTTATCGTAAGAACTCCCCCGTTTCAAGTTTCGGGTTTCGGGTTTCGGGTTTCGAGTTTCGGGTTTCGTGTTTAGCGTTTCATCCCCGACTGCTTTCACCGGTAATAATTTCAATATTTCCAGGGTTTTCCGTTCCAGTTCCTGCCAGTCGGCCTTTAGCCGGGTTTCATACCCAGCCTCTACAGCATCAAGCGCAGGCCAGGGAAGGGGTCGCGACAATTCTTTCCGCCCGCAACAATGGAGGGAACTGCCCTCCCTACGATCTGTGTAATCTGTGCAATCTGTGGTTCCCGTTTTTCTCTGTGTCCTCTGCGCTCTCTGCGGTGAATATGCTTTTTGCCCAATCGCCAGGTCCGTTATATCTATCTGTATCCCCGCAGCGGCGGCGTTTTGCAGATAATACATATCGCCCTGTGCGTTGAGGAACCGGGCTTGCGCCTGCTGTACAATGTCGTGCAGGTTGACTTGACCCCATTCCAGCCACCAGTCGCGTTTCTTCCAGGTGCGGCCTCGCAAAAGCAACATCATTTTTACCAGGTTGGTGAAGAGGGGCATCTTGGCGGCCTGGCGCGTGGCGACGTCGGCCAGGAGCATCTCCGCCTCGGCGTTGCTTAATCTTTCCGTTGTAGACCAATGCAGGCTCAACATCCATGGAGGAAGACCCGTCTTGCCACAGATTTGTTCAAGGACGTGGCGCAGCGGCACCTCTGCTTCCAACACCTGTCCGTCTGCGCCGATGATCTTAATGATGATGTCTGAGTCCTTATCTATTGCGCGGACAAAGTCTGCGCTCTGGCCTGCGCGTTTTGCGCGGATGGCGGTGTCGAATTCATCCTGGAGGGTTTTACGCCTCTTCTCGTGTTCGGCGCCGTCTTTCTTTGAGGTCTTGTAAATGATGGAAAACGAAGGATCCCCAAAGCGCTCCCACACATTGAGGATGCTGTTTTGTATTGTTACCAGGATTTTTGCAGCGAACTCACAAGACCGCATGAGGGCGGTTCCTGAAGGGTTTTGGTTCTCGTTGTTAATACTGAAGTACATGAGGTTTACCGGATTCAAGAGGCGGTAATCAAGGTCGTCATTTGCCTTCTGGTAGATATCGAGTCCCGTTGTGGTGCGTTTGAATTGGATAAATTTCGAGTCTGCCACGCGAAGACCTGTGATATCCGTGCGCTTTCTATCGGTAACAAACTCACCGAACCCAAACCCTTGCTCGAATGCCTCGTTCGAAAGGTTCTGATGGAATGCCTGCACACCCTTCTGGACGTCGTTCACGGCAACGTTGTCAATCCACTCCTGTATCTCATCCACGATGGTTTCGTTATAACCCTTTACGACGACATGGCCATCCAAGCTTACCAGCCTGTTGATGGCGGTATCTATGATAGGTATGCCTTCGCGCAGGAATTCATAAAAATCGGCTTCGACTTTACGGGGGATGAAACTTTTGAAGTATTTTGTGTATGCGCCCTGGCCGTCAACGGGGCGGAGCTGCCAGGAGGAAGAAATTGCGGGTTGCGGGTTGCGGATTGCGGGTTTCTTCGATTTGTGTTTTATTTTAATTCTATTCATAGACATTCCTTTTATGGTTTTTCCCTGTAGACCGAAGCAATCGCTTCGGTCTACAACTATGCGATTGAATTTCCTAAACGTAAATTTATTACAGTCCGGGCATATTGCCATACGCCCCTACAATCTGTTTTTCTTTGCGTTCTTAGCGCCTTTGCGCGCGATTCATTACGCAAATATATCCTCGTGAACGTTCCCTAATATCTTTGCCAATTGCCCGGCGCGTTCAGCATCGATGAGATGGTCGTCCAACTTTTTATAAATCCGGTGCTTGCCTTTGTTACTGCACGTGTGGTTCGGGTAATAAAGGATATAGTCTGGATCGGGCGGATATTCGGTCTCTTGCCGCTGCATACGCCTGACAATGTGGTCGGTGGCAAGTTCTTTCAGGGTGATTTTTGCCGGTTCTTCGGTACGGGCGTCAATTACAGGGTCGCCATCTTCGTCCACATTATCCGTGTTGGATTCAAACATGAATCCCTTCAGCCGGTCGTCAAAATTCTTGCCGGCATACTGTGGCAGTCCTTGTAAGTCATGCGCTACGGCTGAGCCGGCGTTGCCGAAATCGGTACCCCATGAGACAGACTCCTGGGGGCCGTAGAGGTCATCAAGGGCATTCATGGCCTGACATTGCTGATCGTAGGTAACGTGCTTCAGTTGCAGCCTGGCAACGATACGCTCCGTCTTGCCGATGATGTTTTTGATGATAATTTCTGTTGGGTCTCCGGAATAGCCAAGATCAGCGCCGCCACGTTTCTGGCCTGGCACGGCGAGGAAAAAGCTTTTCAAGAGCTTTGTAAATTCGGATTCGGTCATAACGATTTCGGATTTCGAATTTCTGATTTCGGATTTGGAATTCTCATCGTCTCTGTTGAAATCGTAGTCAAAGAATCCCGCCTTGCTGTACACAGTATCAATCAGACACGTGGTTACCGGTACCGGTCCGCTATCACCGCTTGCGTAGCCGTATTTGTAGCCGGTGACAATAACCTCGTTATTGGCCGAATCTACCAGCACCTTGAGACACCGGTATTCAGGGATTTCTTTTATACAGTATTTGAATTGCTCCCAGGGGAAGACAGTAGATTCCGGATCGCCGTCGTCGCCGTGGACGTTGTGTTTGTATTCCGGAGAATCTTCGCCGCCGTACTGGTCAATGTAGAACTTCCTGCGGTCGGCTGACCAGTAAGGAGCCGGCATAATGGTTTTTGGCCAGTGGAATAACCGGAATTTAATATTTTGAATATGTTTTGCGACACCCTGGAAGGAATCAATTTTGGCCTCCTGTTCAGAAGAGTTTAGAGTTTCTGGTTTCGAGTTTCGAGTTTCGGATTTCGAGTTTAGACTTTCTGGTTTCGGATTTCGAGTTTCGGATTTCGAGTTTAGACTTTCTGGTTTGGATATCAGCGCCCTTTGCGCAAGTTTGTAGAAGTCACATGAACGGTCGCCATCAGGCACGGAATAGATTTTTGCGACGCTGCCGGGCTTCATGGCACGCCAGAATTCCGACCATTGCTTTTTATTCTTATCCTTCACCGCCTCGTCTTTGATGGCGAAGGTGCGCACGTGTACGCCGCGGTAGGCCTCTCCGTCATGTCCTGATGGACGGAAGTATATTTTAAAACGGTTATCAAATACAAACTGGTGATGCGGGTGTTTCTTCCACTTCACCAGGCTTGGCATGAGAATGGGGTTATATTCCAATTGTTCATGCATCGCCTCAATGATTTCGTCCAGGTGCGTCTGCTGTGGGGCGCCGACAAGGCCGGAGCCGTTTTCGGTGGTAAAAGCCTTCCAGAGGGTATAGGCAATAATCTCCCGCGTCTTTCCTACCTCGGCGCCGCATTTGTGGATGGTGTGTCCGGGGTAACGGATGGATTCCTTCTGATAATCCCACAACCCATAAGGTTCCTGATGGTCGGAGTCTTCGGGTTCGCGTAAAAAAAAAGCGGCCCATAAAGCGGGGTCGGCTTTGATGCAACCGAGTTGGAAATCCAGCAGGCTACCGTAGCCGTCCGGGAACTCGCTACGGGCGGTTTGGTGGTACGTCCAGTCGTGGGACTGTAGCCACATCTCAAAATCTTCGTGGGGGACGAAGATTTCTTTTTTAAGATATTCGAGCGAATCAAGTGGTTCTATGGTTGCACGCATAATAATCTCACGCAAAGACGCAAAGAAACATGAAAATGACAGCGCCTACCCTATGCGACAGGGTGGCATGCCATTGTAGGGGCGTATTGCAATACGCCCCTACGTTTGTCCATGCCCGGCACAGAACAAACCGCTTTGTTGGGTTCACTTCGCTTCGCTTAACCCAACCTGCGTGATTATTCATCTTCCTCCACATCCACTGGCGCCACGGCCTTTTTCTGCATCTTATTTCCAAGTTTGCTGAGGAATTGTGCGAGCGATTCCGTGCCTTTGTCCTCATCATCCACCTTCGCAACCGAACGAGGGGTGGCAAGGAATTCAGATGGGGCCATGCCGAGGTCGGCGATCATCTTTGGGAGCGTTAAGAGGGCAGGGTGTGGCACGTATTCGTGGCCAAGCACCTTGCCGTCCTTATCCCATTTTTCGCGCTTCAGCGTTGGACCGTCACGGATGACGTCTTCGAGGAGCATTTGCAGGGTTTGGATGGATTGCGCTATGGTGAGAGACGCGATCTCGTTGAAGTTATCGTATTTCTTGTTTTTCACGGCGTCGAGTATGGCCGTGTAGGTCTGGATAACGGCGGCCTTATCGAGGCACGCACCGCCAGGCTTGGTGTTCCCCTCTTCTATGAGTTCGCATGGGTAGTCTTTACACGTGGTTTTACAGGGGCGGATCGAGCCGGTAATAAATGACTGTGCGTACTTGCCGTGTTTCCAGTTCGGCGTCGGGCATTCTTTCGCGCGGGCAATGCCGCCCTTGCTACGCGCGGCACGGGCTGCGTCGGACATAGTATACCCGCGTTTTATACGAAGGTGTTCAGGGATACCGTATTCTTCAGTTTCGAGTTTCGGGTTTCGAGTTTCGGATTTACCGCCTTCAGCCTTCAGCCTTCCGTCTTCAGCCTCAAGTCTTTGCAGGTGTTCGAGTTCTTTGGCAAGCCCCGTCTCACCCGCTTTGATTTTCCGGGCAATATTGGTCTTGTGCGCTTTAACAAGCTCTTTAAGCGATAAGTCATTCGTTTCATCTGGTTTGGCGGCCTCCCCGTTTTGGGGGACGCCGGGAGTTTGGGTATTATCCATGCAAATATTTTAGCTGAAATATTTTGCATGGTTGGGCAAGGCGTGCAATTTTTTTTAATTGGTAGGGATGCAGAGAGAAAACACGGTGGGTTGTAGAGACGCATAGCAATGCGTCTCTACGTTTGCCCATGACAAGCAATCAATAAAAAAAGCCCATCACGAATGATGGGCTTTTAGTGTGCTCTAACAGGTCAATTTACAAATTTTTAATTCTGATTTGTAATGCGAAGACTTTTGTCGCAATCCCTTATTATAAGAGCACGGTTTAATACTGCAAGAACTTATGATTTATGTCAACATAATTCTTCTTTTATTTTAATTCCCTGAGTTTCCGGCGTGCGTCCTCGTTTTCTTTATCCTTCATTTCCTTTTTCATAGATTATCCTTTTCAATCTCTTCTTTATCAGACCAGAAGTTTTTTTGAAGAAAACATTGAGGTGTTATATATTCAATTACCTGTAGAATTTCATAGATCATGGAGGCTTTATCTCCTTGTATTTTCTGCTTTTCTTGCACCTCAATATAAAGCTTATCTGCACGGGCAAGCCGATAGCGGCTTTCTTTCACATTTTGCAGGAACGGCTCGTCATGGATATTGGTTACTTTTAATGTCTCATCGCTCCCGGCTATCCGAAAAGACCACGAATTTGACTCCCCTTCACAACTTATCCTTTTGGGATGCACCCATAATTTTCTTTTGTTTGTGGTTTCGGTAGTTTCTTCGGCGGAGGGTATTTCGCCGGTGGCATAGTTTTTTAAAGAATTAACAATGTCACTTTCAAATATTTCTCTGGTGTTTAAATTATCCTTGATAAAACACTCAATGTTTTTTACCTTCTTGTTTTCAAATGGCCTGGCCAGGCCGTTATAAATGTTTTGTTGGATTAACGTGTTTTGGTATAAGATGTGAATTTTAGGGTTTACTAAAGTAGTGTTCCCGTCGCTATTGTAATATTTTACTTCAGAGGTATCGGTCTTTTCAATTTTTTGGGGTTTTCCTTTTAACCATTTGATAAGTTTTACTAAAGAAACGCTACCGGTGACAACAGTGCCACCTATTAATCCGATGTATTCCAACAGTTCTTTGATATTCTGGCCATCGGGTGATCTCAAAAGATCAAAAACCTTTTGTATGTTCGTTAACGGATGCAAAACAATTTGAATATCAAAAGAACCATCCTTAAACGGACGTACGTTTACCGCTAAAGGTGGACTTTCTGGAAATAATGCCTTTCTGGATTCAGAAATTAATTCCGCAAATGATAATAAAACAGGGGCTAATTCAAAGACATCAATGCCGTTTTCAAAATCGCCGTTAAGTTTATAGATTAAATCAACCTTTTCCATAGTCATTATCCTTCGTTCGCGTGCGAGTTTTCTTTTATGCTTTGTTTTTGACGGATATTATACCATTTGTTATTACTTTAGCAAATGGTTTAAACTGTTCAATCGGCTGAATCGGCTTGCGCGGATTGAACGGGTTAAACCAAGGACGCTCCCCCCGCGCCTCAGCAATGAGCTTTGACTTGATGGGCTTTTAGTGTTTTATAGGTTGAAAGACACTGGTTTCCGAAACATGGCTGTATACTTTCTAATAATGCAATTACCTTCCCACGGTTGCACTATTTTATTTATGTCTAAATCTGCGAATAATAATTCAAATTTATATATCCACCGTCCACGACAATCGTATCTCCCATAATTATGGTACCCAACTACCATGTTTGGGAATTCCGGGTATTTAAGACGCGGGTCATTAAACCCTTTTGCCTTATACCGTTTATTGAGCCAAACGCAGCTCCCGTCTTTTGCGATAACATCGAAGCTGCCACTACCTAACGTCTTATGAAAATCGGTATGAACGGCAATATAGTTGCCACAATCACTTAGAAAAAAATGCGGTTCAATTTCCGTCTTTTTTTCTGTTTTCATAATAACGCCTCCAATTTCGCCCGTGCCTCGGCTATGAGCCTCGATTTAAAGGCCGTCCGTGTCTTTTCGAGTAATTCTATCACCTCCTTGATCACGTGCCGCATCGCCCCCTCATGAACGGGCTGGCGGACGGGCGCATCGCCTTCTTTGCGCTTGCGGACGAACCAGAGGTGGCCAAGCTCGTTCGGACCGTTGTCCTCGAGGATGTCGAAGAGGTTGGTGAGGGAATCGTTGAAGGCGTGCGCCTTGACGGTGTAGTTGTGGTAAACGAAGACGTCTATACCGAATCCAGATAAATCCTCGTTGACGACTTCGTGGAGTTCCTTACCGAGAAGGCTTGCGGTGGCGTCCGGGATGGTCTCTGAATCCTCAGATGCGGGGTCGTAGCTGTAGAGGGCGCTGCAGCCTGGGCACGTTTCTGTTTTATACCTGCCCGTTAATTTTGTTCCAGGTGGTATCGGCGTGCCGTCCTCATATCTTGCGTCATTCCCGGCCTCGAATTCCCAGGTACCTGGTGCAGGAATTTCAGAAAAACAGAAGGGGCATTTCGGCGCCTTCCAACCAGTTTCAAGGTGGTAGGAATAGGCAACGTCCTTCAGCGTTTTCCTTGCCTCCTCTTGACATATTTTGCAGGCTTTCTTGTGTGCCTGCGCTTCCGCCATCGTAACGGAGCCTTGCTTTTGCAAGATTTCCCACGACCAATTACATTTCATTTTGTTTACTCCTAAAAACTTTCACGCGCAAAGGCGCGAAGGACGCAAAGAAAAAAGACTTAGCTTCTTTCTTCTGGTATTAACTCATCAGGACAATGCCACACCATAACCTGATGCCCTACCCTTATTTTTCGTGGTGCTATACCTTCGAGGTATAGAAGCCTTTTCATTAATTCCGCGTTCTGTTTTAGCAATGCTATTACACAATCTTCGGCATCTCCTCCCTTTTCTAGGACGGCATTCACCACGGGACAGTGTTGCCTTACGTACATTAGACCTTCTGCTTTCTCCATAAACACCTTTCCTTTGCGCCCTTTGCGCCTTTGCGTGATTATTTTGCTTTTACAAGATAATAACGAACACCATCAAGGTCATTTTTTACCTCTCTTTTTTGTTTGACATTACGCACCACACTATATATAATAAAACCATATTTCGTAGCGGTCTGACCGCTTAACGAACCTTGTAAAAACAAGGGGATTGAAATTATAATTTAAGTTTTGCAAAAAAGGCTTATGGATTATTCCAGAAGCCTTTTTTGTTTTACATACTATCTACTTTTTATACAAATACTTCCATAACTTCCCTGCAGTGGGGTATTGCTGGTAAATTTCATCTCTGTCGTCATCAAATTCATGCATCTGCCAAACACCCTTGAGTTCTAATATCTTCTTTAAAGCGGTCTGGAAAAAGTCTTTCAGAGAATTATTGACACGGCCGCGAGAAGTACGCGCAATCGGCGTGGTTTACAATATACCCGTCTACTACGCCTTTCGCACAGATTGTTTTTCTTACCTTGTTTGCTTTTGTTATTATGTAATACATTTACAACCTCCTTCCTCCCGCATCTTCACACCCTTACAGTGCACCGACCGGGAAACCGGTTTTTATAGTTCAACCTACACATGGGTTGATGGTAGATGTCTATCTACCGTTTCATGATTTTTATGGTTGCAAGGGTTTGGAATTCTTGCCTCGCCTTAATTTCTGCGTATTTGGGACTTTGTCTTAATTTCCTAATTGTGATTTCCCCATCTTTTGCTTCTAGTCAAGTAGGTTGGGTTGAACGCAAGTAAAACCCAACAACAACCTTTCGTAGTATTCAAAAAAAGTTGGGTTTCGTTTCACTCAACCCAACCTACCTGGCTATGCAACCAAAATGCCCGGGCTGATGATTTTTGTTGGGTTCGCATAACCCAATCTACTTGCTCACTACCTTTTCTTTATATTCGGTAGACATGGTTATGTTATTTACATCAACGTGTTGGGACGCATCGAGAATCTCAATTCCTACGATGTTGCCATCCTTATCATAATCAATAATGATATCTCCGGTAAGTTCGTCGGTATTTTCAATTTTTGTTTCCTTAAACCTAATATAGAGGGCGTCCGCCTCATGTGAATAGCGAATCTTCATCTTAGTTCCCTTTCCAATATTTCCTGATTTTGTTTGTGTGATATACAGTAATCACAACGTTTCTTTTCACAACCACCCGTAATAGTCTTCCCTGTATCATCTTATGATATATCATCCGTCCCTTGTCGCCCTCAACAACCTCGTCGGGATTATTGAGCGCATCAAATACAACCTCTATTAAAATTTTCCTCTCTTCGAGTTGTTCTTTCAGATGATCGGTGAGTATCCAGTCCATCTTCTCTCATCCTCCTATTTCAATTACAAACATTATACACCCGCTTTTTCCCTTTTGTCACGCGCTATATTCCCTTCGTTTAATGCCAGATAAATTGTCGGATATGAGACAAAATCATCAATCAGGGTGAATATCTCATCACTTTTCTCATGAATGATACCGCCGAAGTAACCCACATCAAATTCTTTGGAATCGAAGTTTGAAGATAGAATCTCGATTGCCTTACCAAGCGCGCCTACCTCCCTCGCTAGTTGTGTTGTGCGCTCGTGAATTTTTACCAATTCTCTCGCAACGTCCTCCTGCATCCCCTCAATAAGCCTGCTATTCATAATTACCTCCTTAAATTCAGTCTTCTTTCCGGTTAGTTTTTCTTATACGCCTCATTTTCTTGCGAGATTTCTTTTTTACCGGCATTGCTCATAGCGGTAGCACGAATACCCATTCCTTCCCGGCAAGACGCATCTCCGCCATCCCAGCATCTTAATGGTGTCCGCCCCACGTAAAAGTTGTCTGTCAAGGTTATTCAGATTCCAAAAAAACCTGTGCAGGTGATGCCGCTTGTTAACCTCATAAAATGTGTTATAAAACTGGTCTTCCCGTCCCTCAATGGCAAATCCATCTCCTTTCTTAAAGACGGTAAGGCCATAAAGGATTATTTTATCATCGACGATAAATTGAAGATGCTGCACTATTGAGCCTGCCAGCGCCAACATCTTGGCGAAAACACCATAATCTCGCTCAACGATGAGGTACCCCTTGATGGCAGAATTGTTATCCTCCGTCAATGCAATCTGCAAATCCAGAATATTGTTTATCTCTAAATCCTTTACGGTTTCCATCTTACACCTTCCTTTTACCTAAAGTTAATTCAAAATAGTGTGGTTCTGTGAACTGATCGAGTGGCATCCATATCTCATTTGCCTCCCGGCTGATAATAGAGCCAAAAGACTCCAGGCAATTCAGGTCAATATTCACGTCGTTAAGGCAGATCGTGTAGAGTATTTTGCCTAAATTCTCAATCTCGGTTAACTTACTATCAATCTCCTTGCGCAGCGCGACATATCTGCCTGCCGTCTCCAGCGCCATCCCGTCAATGAGCATCACGTCTCTAGCATGAGTTCTTTCCATGGCTTATTTCCTTTCCTTGAAATCAAATGCCTTACGATTTAAACGGTAATTCAAGCTGCCTGTCATCAGGGATAACAACACCCGTAATGGCCGTAAACTCCGTCTTTAACAGGGGCGATATCTTTGCCCCCACAGCCTTTATAAGAGAGAGCCGTTCCTTAAGCATTTTGACCTTGTGTATCTCCTTTTTCATCAAGAGTTCTTCCGCCTTTACCTGATCAACGGTTACCGCATTGATCCTGGCCTCCCGTTCCCGGCGAAGGAGGTAGACAAGCACCGCGTCTGCATGTTCGCCCTCGCCCTTTACACCGCCGATTAAAAACCCTGTCCAGTCTACAAGTAGCGCACGACCGTCATTTTCATGAATGCCAAATTTTTCTCGTATTAACATACGGTATTCACTACCGTATGTTGCTATACTTGGGGTAAAAATTTCCCACTTCTTCAGCAACCTCCCATAAGAATTTGAGTCAACATACCCAAGTATCCCTGAAATTTCAGTCAAACTCCCATATACTTTTTCATGCACCTTGATAGTCTTAAACCCAAACTTTTCTCCCACCCGAATCATCTCATCATTCGAAGTCTTAATATCCATCTCATCAATGTAATCAGACACGATTGACCTATCATCGGTTAAAACCCCTTCCTGCAAATAAACCAAGCTTCTCATATCAAATACCTCCGTTTGTTCTAAGTTAAAAGTTATAAGATGGTTCCAGGACAGCTTATTTCTCACCCCCTTTCCCTGTCCCGGCTATTTGGTCTCCAATCGCCTTTTTTAATAAGGCGATAACCTGTTTATTGAAACTGCGTTCTTCCTTTTCCGCCAATTGTATGACTTTTTTAAATAAACTTTTTTGCAACGTTATCGTGGTTCTTTTATATTCCATGGTCTCCCCCTTCGCACAACATCATAATGAATCATAATAGCATCAAAAAGAATCGTTGTCAATAATAAAACTGATGGTAAAATAATTCATTATGAAGAAAAAGGATTTAATCAGAGAAAGAACAACCATTTATTTACCTCCGGAAATTTCGGAATCGTTAAAGAAGGCTGCTACAGGTGAAGGCCGCTCCTTCACCAAGCAAATCGAACGCATCCTGAAAGACTGGCTCACGGAACACGGCCACTTGAAAAAAGATCAATAAGGCTTCTGTGACACGGTGAATCTCGTGTAATTTTTAATTCAATGATTCTGGTATTTCGTCGGGCGACTGTGCCCCGGTGAGTTGCCTGCATTGTTGAAAACTATACATTCGATATCCATTGCTTTTACCCTTGATACACCTCCGCCATCCCAGCACCTCAATTGCGTCCGCCTCGCGGGAAAGAATACTGCCAAGGGTATACGGACTCCCGAAAAATCTGTGCAGGTGATGTCGCCTGGCCACCTCAAGAAATGTGGTATAGAATTGGTCAGACCTTCCTTGCAGGGCGACTCCGTATTCTTTCTCAAAGATTTTAAGACCGTAAATGGTAAGTTTATCATCAACGATAAAATGAAGATACTGCACAATAGTGCCTGCCAGTTCCGACAATTCCGGGTCTGTCCTATGGAGGAGTTGGCTGACGGGGATGCCATAATCATGTTCGAGTATGTATGATGCAATCGGGTTCCCCCTCCATGCCTCTTTTGCAAGCTTACATTTCACCATGGCGTGTACTGGTTCCGGGAGGTTATCTTTTAATTGGCCGGACTTTACCGCCACGATCCCCACGCGGGCGACACGTTCCATCCGCAAGAGGTACGTCTGGACGATCCTTGCCTCTTCGTTGGTGGAATTCATGCCGCCGATAAGGAAGGCGGGCCAATCTAAAAGCACGGCTGAGTGATCGCTGGGGTCTAAACTGAGTTCTTTTTGGATAAGGCTACACGTATCATGCGTGAAGCCCCCCATTTTTATGCCATAGATTCCCCTCCTTTCGAGTAATTCTTTTAAAGCCCAAGGCCTTTTATATCCAAAAATACGTGCCAAATGCCCCAAACTGGTACGAACCACCCCCTCGATTTCCACTACCGGGAACCCAAAATGTTCCCCGGCCTGTCGCATGGCAGCATTGGAAGTCTCCCTATCCAGCCTTTCAACGTATCCCTTGATGGCAGAATTGTTATCTTCCATCAGGGCGATCTGCAAATCTAAAATATTGTTTATCTCCAGGTCTTTCATATTTTCCATATTACACCGTCTTTTCTAAATTAAAAAGTATTTAAAACAATCTAATTAGACTGTAATTATACAGTCTAATTAGATTGTGTCAAGGGTAAAAAATTTATTTTTTCGGTTTGATGAATAGAGATGGATTTGTGTGGTAAATATTTATGAGTTTACGAGTTGTTTTTGGAATGCTTCTTTTGCCTTGATACCATGCCTCGATCGAGCTAAGCGCCTTCTCAAACAATTTAGCCACTTCCGGCCAGGTAAGCTCATATTTCTCTTTAAGCTCCCTGAGTTTTCTGCGAGCATCCTCGTTTTCTTTATTCTTTATTTCCTTTTTCATGGTATTATCCTTTTTGATCTCTTTCTCTTTGGTATCAACAGAACGATATATTTCGATAAAATAGTAAGCAAGTTAAACGCATCCATAGACTTTCCAACCACTAACTTAATGTTTCCGGAAACCGCACTTCCTTTTTCTCTTCCTTTTCAGGTTTTTGGACGGCCCCGCTACGGGCTTTTATAAGTGAAAGGGTTTCTCTGTATTCCCTTGCTTCTGCAATTTTTGTTAGTTGTATGTTTAGATTTAATTCTTTTACAATAGCCTCAATCTCATCAATCGTTGTGTTAAAAAATTCCGACCGTAAATTTACCCAATTAATACGTTTTGGCTCTAATTTTTTGTGTAAGGCGTTTTCTAGTTCAGGCGCATTTTCAGAATAAATCATACCATGTACGTCAAAATCAAATGGAACAGAGGCGTCGCCCAGTTCGTTTATTCTATCCATCGGTTCAAGCCTCCTGGTCATTCCCACTTTATAGATAGTCTCACCAAACGAACCAATATTGGAGATGATATAGACGTGCCCTGATTTTGTAAGCTGCGCCCGTGAGATCGCCCGTTCCTTTAACTCCTGAGCTTTTTTAAGATTTTCTTCTAATAGCTTAATCTTCTCGTTCAGCCGGTACAATTCTTCGCCCTGCGTTTTTTCAATTTCTGCCTTAGCTTTTAATAACGCCTTCGTGTCTTTTTCTTCCTCTTCCTCGGCATCCTTTCTGGCTTTTTCTATTTCCCGTTGTGCTTTTTCCTCTTCCCGCATCTGATCTTTGATTTTCCGTTGCTCTTCTTTTTCCCGATACAGTTTTTCTTGAAGTTCAAATTCGAGACTTAATTCTTGAAGTTTAAGGTTTAAAAATTCTTGAGTAATTATAATTTTGTGGGTTTCTCCCAGCTTATTTATAGCTTCGCGGGATTTCTCAATCCGGTCTTTCATGACGCCTATATTATTCCAACTTACCCTGGCTATAGCAGCGTTACATTCTCCATTGAGGGCACGAAGCATTAACTTTGAATAATACTTTATCATTTTGGCGCCTTCTTTTTTACTTCCATTAACTGTCCATTCAGTGGGGCAGTGGATAGCCGTTTCTTTTTTTATGGCTTGTTTTTGATTTTCTATTATCTCTTCTAATTTCTGTTTGTATTCCGCAGACGTTTTGTAATCATACTGCGGCTTATAGAGACCATACGAGACGTCTTCAAGGTCTGTCTCAAGCAATAAAATCTCACGTTGTAAGTTATCGTAGATTGTTTTATGTTTTACATATTCTTGATTAAGCGCAGAATCCTTTTCTTTGTATACTTTTTCAAGTTCAGAAATCTTGCTATTGAGGGCATCCAGTTCGGCCTTTTTTTTGGCGATTTCCAGGTCGATATCGGTAATATCTTTGTACTGGTTGAGTTGTTGCTTTAATTTCTCAGCTTCGGAAAATTTTTCGATATACTTTTTTGATAAATGATTTATCCTTTTAGTCCCAAACAAGTCCATAATTATTACTCCTGCTCATTTTCCGGCGTTTGTTTTTGACGGATATTATACCATTTGTCATTACTTTAGCAAATGGTTTAAACTGTTTAATCGGCTGAATCGGCTTGCGCGGATTGAACGGGTTAAACCAAGGACGCTCCCCCCTCCGTGCAATCTAAATAGGCACAGTTGCCGTGGGTAAGATAGGAATAGCCGGTAAAGCTATCAGAGAACGGCTTCGGCATTCCTTGCAGTGTCTCTTTTCCACAGACACAACAGGTACCTTCGATATCGCCTACCGGCGGATTTTTAATGCAAAGATACGTGAGCATGTATTCATCTCCTTATACTTCAAAGAATCCAAGCCGTCCCTTGCATGGTTGAAAGGGTAACGGCTGTGGGTTTTTTAATACAAAGCCATACGGACCAGCAAACCAAATACTACCGTGCGATGTAACACAATCAATAATTTCAACGCTACCGACAATTCCACCCCCTAATAAGCAAGCACCCGCATAGTGTGGTAATTCATAAACGCTTTGTTGTATCCATAGTCGGTTTTCGTTCTTTGCGATCCACTGCCAGCCTTCCATATCAAATGTTTTAGAGGCGTGAACGAGGAAGCGTCCGCGGAAGTTGGTTTTCCAGGTGCGGTTCTCAACATCTTTGCCACCGTAGATTATTGCCCATGCCCAGGGCTGGCGTATGGATAGTATTTTCATATTGTTACCCCTTCCTTATTTTTGTTTTATGCGCTCGATAATCGTATGGCCTGGCTGCATCGAGAACCCTATCTCAGCCTCCAACTCTGCTATACGTCGAAAGGCGTATGGGTCGTTTAACGACACTGCCTCCAAATCTCCTTTCGACATGTAGATACACACCCTACATGAAAACCGATTAAGATATCTATAGACGGGGTGGAGCGGGATATTTCGTTCCGCAAGAAACTCACGGACCATCGTCTCTGTCCAGTCTTGGATCGGCAGCAAATTCCAAACCGTTCGCTTGCTGTTACTCATCCTCCCGTCGCGCGACAGCTTTGGTTTCTTTGCCCTTTGCGGGCTTTCTTCCGCGCGTATCCCCATGCAGTTCACCACAACCGGGTCGGAGATATTGCGCCGAATCCATGTCTGGATCGGCCCTCGTTTTAAGTCGCTGGTACATTGCCTTTGCGCAGGCGATGGGAACATCCCCCGCTTACGCACCATCCCAATAAAATCCTTATTGGGGTTCTTTACAACGTGCAGAGGCAGGCCGAATCGGGCGACTATCAACTTCCCCCATTCCACGGCGTCCTCATGCTCCCACCCCGTATCCGCAAACACCACGTGCTTCCTGATATAGGGGTGTTTCTCACACAGGTGGGCGAGCATCGCCGATGAATCCTTACCACCAGAGAAATTTATTACAAGCTCCAAGTCTTAACTCCACGCTATTCTGCTTAAAAACCAAGCCGACATGGATTATCGCCCATGCCATCCTCCCTCCAAAATAGACCGTTTTAAGATAAAGTCATTCATTCAGTGCAGGTAAATGATCATAGCACCACTCATAAGACTTCTCAGCGTATTGACACAATAAAATAACAATGAACAATATGGCCAGCACCGGAACACGAAGGCCGAGTACCAACGGCAAGTTACACCATAAAATCTTACGCATCCTACTCATCCAATCCACCTTTCTTATTTTTAATATACAGTTTAACATTTAATCGCTATGCACAATCCGCCGTATTTGTGTGGCGGTGAGTCGGAAGCGGATGGCAAGCTCGCCGTAGTTACCACCATAAAAGCTGGCTTTGATTTTTTTGTTACGGTCTTGAATATGAAAGTATTGCATGGTAGGTATCCTGATGCGATTTCCCCACAACTCCTGGATCAGAATCTTAAAAATCTTTTCCGCATCTGGCTGGCCAAATTCGGAAACGTATCGCCAGTAAAGCTTCTTGAGATTTTCTTCGTTCTTTTGATGATTATTCTTGCGGTGTTTGTTCATCTTTTTTACCTTTTTAAAATTGTGAACAAAGGGTTAAACGACCGTTTGCGCAGGCTAAGGTGTTTTACGAGTACCGCTAAAACAAATTTCTTAGTTCCAGAAACTAATTTCCGGCGCTCACGCAGGAATTGACTGCGGCGCTCAGATTGTGTGGTTTTTCTGTTTTTAATCTTCATACAATTCCCCCTCCTGAGTTCTCCGCGTCCTCTGCGGTGAATTGGTTTTTCCAAAGGTTAGTGAATTCCTGCCAATACGCCGCCAGGCTACGGTACTTGCGATGGATGCGCCCGCGCGATGGGAAATAGCGGTCTGTGCTGGATATGTGCTTGTGGCCAAGCCGCTCGGCTATGGCGGGGATGTCGTACCCTTCTATGCTTCTGAGGTCAGAGGCATGGGTGGCACGGAACATGTGCGCATGTACCCGCGGCTTCCGCATATTGGCCATATCCGCACATTTCTTTACGAGTTTATTAACAGACACACTGGTCAGTCGGTTGCTAGTCCCTTTTACCTTATCACTTTTGCGATAGGAAACGAGAAAGGGGTCACCGGCCTTTGCATTTTGTGAGAGCCTGACAGAAAACCACTGCCGAACAAAAAGCGACGGGGCTTTCCAAAGATAAACAACACGGTTCGAGTTATGTTTACTATCAATCACATTGATATCGAGCGACTTACCATCATCAATAATGTCGTTGAGGTTGAGACTGGTTATTTCGCTGACACGGAGTCCGCAAAAGGCGGCAAGGATCAGAATTACGGCGTCACGGATTCCTTTCTCCGTAGCCACATTAACCACACGAAAGAACGCGAGGACATCTTCTTTTGAAAATTTCTGCACGAATTTCCGTGAAAGTTTTGGGCTGGGGATGAGGGCAGTGATGTCTTCTTTCATAACACCCTCATAAACCAGGTACCGGAAGTATTTTTTTAAGGCTATGAGCTTAGTAAACCGGGTTTGGTTGCCGTTTCCTTTGTAAAAGCAGTATTCTAAATAAGCTTCTATGTCTTTCCTGGATATTTCCAGCAAGGAATTATTGTTCGCGCCCGCATCTGGCGACTTTTTTTCATACCAGGCAAAAAAATCACTAATCTTTGCCTGGTATGACTGTATCGTCATACCCGACAAGGCTTGTAACACAAGCAAGTGCCGACTAAACCCCTGTATATGTTTGTCTGTTTGATTACTCATTGAGTCTTCGCTTTTGCTTCCAAAATTATGGTTTCCGCCACAATAAACGAGGCATTCATTATTTGTTTTCTACACTTATAAATCAATCGCCACAAATGGACTATTTGTGTTTCTGTAACTTTTCCGTTTATATCCGCAATCAGTTGCATACCCTTTATAAAATATTTGTCATAACTACCACTACCATAAAGACATAAATAATCTTTATTACGTATTTATCCCTATCAGTTATATGCTTCAAACCAGCCGATATTTGAGACGCTCTTTAAAAAGTTTTAATTGCCTAACCCCCATAAACCTCATTCCCCCCGCGCGCCCCCCTGAAGAAAAACCCCCTCCAAAAACCAAGCAAATATATAGCCCGTAATGGGGAAGAAAATTCCCAAAAACCTTTAAATCTTTTAGGGGGGGGTATACCATATATAAACATACCCATACAATATATTGTACTTAATATCGCGAACACGTAAGTACCTATTATGTAAAGACTTGGCATATCTATATAACATAAGATACATTATCAGACTAGACAATATTCCAGCCAAACCATACAACATATAGTATTTAGCATTTTCTGCTAAACCACCCACGTAAACACATACCACAATACAAAGCATCCACAAGGAAAACCACAAACCCTTTAAACTATAAAGAAAAGAAAGCATAAAAAACCTATAAAATATAAGTAAATATAAACCACTTTATTAAAACCTAAACTGTTAACAAGGCAAAAACAAGGAGACCGAAATAGACAATTTTTCAATATGGCACATTTTAGACATCTACACATCTACCTATTTCTATAAACATAACAATTACAAACACTTAGAAGTGGTAGATGCAAAAAAAACAACGCCACAGCACCCACCAAACATCTACCACATCTACCACGACATCCACCACAACATCTACCACCTTAACTAATTATAAAATAATAAGTTAAATCTAAAAGGTAGATGTGTAGATGTTGTGGTAAAATGCGCTCTAAAACTTTTTCCTGACGCAGGAAAAAATAAAAAATGATTGTTTTTGTGTTTAATATTTAAACGGTCATTATGACAGCCCCATGCCTTCATTTTCGTATAATTACCTTTCTCAGTTTCCAATATGTTAACCCGTGAATCCTTGTATAAAAAGGTTCGAAGCCAGGCCTGCTTATTACTTCCCAGCCCGACTTCTTGATCACTTCCAAGTCGTTTCTTAATCGTGACACCAACACGGCGCCGCTCTTATAGGTGTTTACGGTTCCATAGTTCTTGCAATACCGGTCAAATGCCTGGACAATCTCGCCTGCAGTTGCTGTCAACTCTACAAACGACTTCATATAAACCTCGTCATCAGTTTCATCTTTGCAAGTTTCAGCCTTTGTACGGAATAATTCAAGGTGGTATTCCGGATGCGTATAACTATACACCTTCTCTTTATAATCCTTATGGTGTATCGGCTGCATATCTCTCATTTTGCTGAGATATTCAGTTACCAGACCGTCAAGCAGCTTGATGATGGTGTTCGATGCCGTCTCTGTATCCTTCGCCTTGACGTCCTGGTATTCGATCCAGGCTTGGCGAATTTCTTTTTCTCCGGACTCTATGCCAAACAGAAAAGAGTCCTTATCGTAGAACGGTATGTACTTCATCATCTTCTCAAGCATAAGCATGAGGGTGGACAGGTATTCATCCGTCCTGTTTTTGGAATGATTTTTATATTCTTTCTTCAGGATCACAATATAATCCTTCCGCTTTTCGAGATTGGGAAGGACGTCCTTTTGAATGAATTTTATAATTGATGATAAAATAAGGTTTCTATTCTTTAACAATGACCGAACGACCTCATCTTCAATAAAACCATCCGACTTGTATTTTGAAGAAAATTCAATGTCGTAGGTACGGTTAATAAGCTCCGCCTTTGTGAACGGCTCAATGGCCGTAATCAGCACCAACGCTTTTGGTTGTTCTTGCGTGGTTTCCGTCTCCGTACCAGCCGTCCTTTTCTCCTTGCCGCCCTTTGTGGCGGAAAGCAGGAGGAACTTTAATATCGATTTTGTGAAATCGTCAGACTCCAGGTTGTCGATAATCAACAGCGGGTTCTGGCTCGACACCGCATACGCTGCCGCAGCCGAAGGGTCCCCCAAGTGTTCGTTGCCGTATATCAGCAACGATAGTAGCCTGGCCGCCGTTGTCTTCCCAGAACTCGTTGCCCCGGAAAACTTCATCAGCGCCATATACGGCGCGAAGTCGAGCAAAAATGCAGAAAACGCCCAACACAATATCAGGTATTTTTGCTCCCTTTCGCAAGTAAGATTTTCGAAAACAAGCTCCTTCAGAAGCCGCATCCCCTCCCGGATATCCGTATCAGGCAAATAGTTGAACGGCAAAATCTTCCGGGAAGACTTCAACAGCACGCAGTCAGCGTTCAGCCCGTTCGGTATTTCCTCAATTCCTTCCACAGAAACCTTCAGAATAATATTGTTTGGGGAATTCAGATTGATATAGATCGTGTCCTTAAGCCGGTCCGTCGCTATCCACGAAACGATATCAATCTGCTTCCCGGAACTATAAGCTTCCGAAGCCAACGATTCCCACACCGACCGCCCTGGCTCCTTCGTGGGTAACAGCCCCGTCATCCTCTTCACCAGCGCATTGAACGGGCGATTATTGCCCACCTGGTAGGTGTGATGGTGGTAGAGTAGGTACACGTCGTTTGCCCGGTCGTAAAAAAACCGCCCGTCTTTGTTGAAGTGGTGGAAGATTTTCGCGGCGATAATGTTCGGGTCTGCGTCCTTCTTATTTCCAAGCTCCTCCAGGTAGAGATTTAAGTCTACCCGTAATTCCTGATTACTCTCCAGTTGTTCCTCAATAGCCGATGCCGTAAACCCCAGCTTAGTAATCTTCTCAACAAATACTAGCTTCTCAGCCTCTACTATGTTGGAAATGGCCGCGAAAATTTTCCGCCCTTTTAAGGCTTTTAATCGTTCTTCAAGTGATGTGAGTTGCGCGATCTGGCCAATCTCCCAGGTGATATAATCCGTCGCTTCGTTTTGCAGGCGTTTGATCTCTTTCTTTCTGTCGCCCTGGAACTGCTGGACGTATTCGTCCGGGTCCTTGTGATCAGTGTGGTAGGCAATCACGCGCACGTTCGCGCAGTCCTTCAGCTCCGTGCATATTTTCCGCACAAAACCCTTACCACCGTCGTCATTGTCCAGCCATAAGTAGAGGTGCTTGCTGGCCGCAAAACTTTTCAGCGCTTTGATCTGGTAATCCGCCGGCTGGCCAATAAGCGCGGCCACATGGTTGACGCCCACGTCCTTCAGCGTCAGCAGGTCATTCTCACCCTCAACAACAATAATCTCGCTATGTCGTTGGAATACCGACTGATTATAGAACCGCCACTCCTTTGAGCGCGCATCTGCCGGTAACTGCCATTTAATGTCTTGTTTATGTTCTGGTGTTACCACCCCTTTAAGAGGGTCCTTGATAGTGAAATGTTCTATACGGTTGCCGTTGACGTGGGGAAATATGACTATGTTTTTGGGGAATAAATCGACGATGAAGGTACAGCCTTCGTCATTGCGCAAGAGCCTGGCCAGGTTTGAGGCAAGGATTTCCTGCTCTGAAAAACCCTTACCCTTGAGATGCTCCGCCAGGGCGCCGTCCGTCCAGCCCACCTTCATCTCCCGTAGCGTCTCTTCCTTGTGACGGCGCCGCTCAATGAGATACTGCTTGCCGCCGTTCGTAAGCATGTGACTGTGGTAGTATTCCGTGGCCTCTATAAAAATACTCTCTCGTATCGTGAGGTTCAGCCCGGCGACGTCCGCCAGCCTCTTATCGGTCTTTAGTTGTATGCCCGCCTTCTCCGCGCACCTGCGCAGCGCCTCTGCCTCATCGCAATCCTCAACCGCCATCACCAGGTCAATCACCGACCCACCCTTGCTGCACGAAAAACATTTCCAAAGGTTCTCGTCGTCGTTTAGCGAAAAGCAATCATTGTGGCCGCAACAAGGCGACGGGTTGACGAAGTTCCTTTTCCGTTCCCCGCCGTATGTCAGAACGAGGGCGGCAATGGCCAGATTGGATTTTACGATATCGAAATCGGTCATAATACAGTCCCATGCCCTGTAGCACATTTGAGGAATTCAGCGACCTTTGCCTTCTTTTTTTTTATATTAACAGCGGTTTGGTTGCGTGGCACGGCACCGCATTCTTCCAGTAGTTCGGCAACGGCCATAAGATCGCAAAGTTCGCGGGCAATATCTTCGGCATTGGTTCGTTCCGTACCAGGGTAGCCGTCTTTCAGGCCGAAGCGTAGAGCCTTTGCAACCGCATGTTGTACCTCAGCGCATTCTTCCGCCAGACACACCAAAAGATATTCTTGTTTTGACATTTAGTTAATCTCTATTATAGTCTTTTCTATATTTATCAAGGGCGTATAGTTGTAAAAACTCGTCTACCACTTTAATGTCACCGGCATAAAAACGTTGCCCTAGTTCCTCTAAATGGTTTAACATCTCACCACACTGATCCAGAATAGCATCCATCATGTTGTATGTCCTTCTGTTTGTTTCAGGTTTCTCATCGTAAATAATTTCACGCACTTTTTACAAACAATCCGCTTTTTTCAACCACTATGTAACAACGTCTCCACCAACTTTTTCACCATCAGCGGTGGCCACGCGTTGGCCACCTGCTGCCATATTTCCTTTATCGTGCCGCAAAACTGGTACGCGTCATCGAACCCCTGTGCCCGCCTGGCTTCAAGGAGAGACACACTCCGAACCCGCCCGCCGTCCCACACCAGCGTACTATTTGACCCCGTTCCTGAGCCTCTATACATCACCCCCAGCACCGTCATCATCATGTCCTGGTCGTCAATTATCTGTACAGAAAATCCATTCCCCCTCATAGAGTGTCTTCTCAGCCTCCGGAAGACACCCTTCAATTCCTTTGCCGAAAGTGGCTTCATACCCTTACCGTCCCTGATATTCCCAAACCTGACCCATTCCGTCCGGTCATCCAAAAGATTCTTCTCCTTCGTGTGCGTCGGCGCCGGGAATTCCAGAGCAATACCATCCCCGCGCACACCCACGCCAAACAATCGCACACGGCGCTGAGGAACGCCGTAGTCAGCCATATTCAGCGTACTCCATAAGAGGCTGTATTCCGGTTTCAGCGAGTTATTCAGCGCCTCAAACCCTGAGCTGCTTTTATACTCCCGCACATTCTCAAATAATAAAAACCGGGGTGATACCTGCCTGATAATCCTCACAAGGTCAAGTGATATCGCCCGCTCGTCGCCTTCCCCACGCCTTGCGCCTATCCGCGTGTACGGCTGGCACGGAATGCCGCAAAATAGCATATCTACAGGCTTAAGCCCTTTGACGTGTCTCACATCCCCATAAAAGGCCATCACATCGGGATGGTTCGACAGCACTGTGGCCACCGCGCTATAGCTATAATCAAAAGCCCAAACAGGCATTACCCTTCCGGTCGCCTTCACCCCCACAATATCCCCGCCAGCGCCGCAGCAAACATGGCCGCTGGTGAACTTGTCGTGAGCCTTTGCAACCGCATGTTGTACCTCAGCGTAGTCTTCTGCCAGACACACCGAAAGATATTCTTGTTTTGACATTTAGTTAATCTCTATTATAGTTTTTTCTATATTTATCAAGAGTATATAGTTGTAAAAACTCGTCTACCACTTTAATGTCACCGGCATAAAAACGTTGCCCTAGTTCTTCTAAATGGTTTAACATCTCACCACACTGATAACGAAGAGACTCATTCACCTCCCATCCCTCTTTTATCCTGCCTAGCACACCTTCGGCTGACACCTTCATGCCGGTATGTTTTGGCGCTAGAATCGCATCCATTTCTTTATTTCCTAAAATGTCTGTTTGTTTTAACATTCCGCATCCCGCTTCAGCTTATTTTGATTTCTTTAAGCCATTCCTGGCCGCAAAAGCATCAAGGGCATTTTGTGCTTCCGTTAAAGTATCGTACCAAGAAATTAACGGGGATATTACCCTCCTGGGCATACCATGTTTACTAATCCTGTATATCGTATAATTTATAGGTACCCCCATAACAATTTCCCATTGTTTTCTTGTGATATCTTTCATGACTTTTAATAGGCAACTATTTTTATCAATATATTCCATGACTCTTTTTTCTCTCAAAAATCTTCACCTCAACCTCTGCAATCATTTTAAGGGACGGCTTGAGTTCTTCTGGCATCTCAGAATAACTGTGTTGATTCAAGTACAAATGCACCGGTCGACTTATTACGTCTAGGTTCTCTATGCTGCAATTAAGCCGATTGTTGTCTTTGTATCTAATGACGTCACCCTTTTTTCTTTTCCCGTGCGCAGCCTCCCACACAACCACGCTTTTATGCCGCCACACATTTGGTTCTGCAACCTTTACCAGCACATAGCCATCCTTTACGTCCACCCTTTCCGAACCCACCGGCCTCCAATTTTTTGGAATAAGTCCTTTCTGAAAACACCCAGAATTAGCTTTACATATACCTTTTGTGCCGGTATTCCATGGCCTGTGTCCCTTACTAAAACATCCCGTCCTGCCAACAAACCACCCCTTCTTTTTACAGATAGCAATAATAGCCTTATCCGTTTTATCCGTTCCGAATTCTTTGTTAAACATTACAGTAAGGGCGGCACGCGGCGTCTCCCTATTATGACGCAAGAAATCAAGTTGTTCTTGTGTGTAGTTATTCATTTTTCCTTGTTGAGTCAAATAACTGAGGTAAGTCTTCTTTACTCATGCACCACTCCTTTATCGTTTTTTGTGCATCGAGGATCAGTTTGCTATTATTTATCACCTCTTTTGCAACATTGGTAATAGCCTTCGCCCTCCCGATCTCTTCTGTCAGTTTGTCACCTTTCAGCGATTCGTCCGATAGCCTTTCCAACTCGGCGAAAAGGTGGTTATGCAGGTCAGATAGTTTGTTTTTCACTTCTTTTCCTCCTTATCATACATCTTTACGCCCCAGGCCAGCGCGTAGCAGCACCACATATAATGGAAGGTGTAATCAGTTAAATCGTATTCCTGGAAGTCATCAAAATCAAATGTTTCACCTCCGTCAGTGTAGGTGAAATCAAAAGCTACCCGTCTCGCGGCTTCCTCTCCTTCATTTTTTACGGTTAATACTTCATCCTTAACCGCATTTCGTAAGGCATCAGAAGCCTCACTATCGTCGAGATAGTCATTTACAGCTTGAACGAACGCATCCGGGTCATATTCCTTAATTCCATGTACACTATCCCCTGCAATGCATTTTCCCGCCCAATAATCAGGATTAATATACAACCCTTCCCGGACGTCCGCCTTCTCATCCCTGGAAAATATAAACATATCCTCCAGCCGCTTAAAGACGAATGTCCCCATATCTCCCGTATAGCAGAGGTGTCCGGGCCATGTTATTATCTCGAAGCTACATACGTTAGTGCCAGGCTTTTGAAATCGGATATGCCTATACACACCGTCATTCGCCAATACGGTCATTTGATGCTTAGCAACCGACCTCAGAAACTCACGTTCTGTACATTTATCCATTTTATTTTCTTTTCCAATCCTGTAAATAAGGCAAATCCTGTCTCAATGGTAGATTAGGGTAGAGCAGATACAATTCCGGCTTGATAAACACAGGGATTTTGTGTTTCTCGGCCTCAGATAAGAGCGAAAACACCCAATCCTTCTTTGTGCCTCCATATTCAGGCGGTACGGGGTTGCCATTTTTATTGAGTGCGCCGATAATAATCCACTTCGCCCTGGCCAACCCTAAATTGGGAAATCCATCTCCAAGTAGCGGTTCAAAAGAGAGGAAATGTCTTTTTGGAATAGTATATATGCACCGATCCGGAACCCCCGTACACGTCTGGCCATACCATGCGTTCTCTGTGTCCATCACCTTCATTCGGTACGCGTTTTTCGATAAAAAAAGGTACGTGTGCCGTAGTGTTTCTCTAACCGTCTTTAATACACCAGAAATCCACCATTCCGGCACCCAATTCCCGAACAGGTCCGCCATAGAACAAACAAAGATTGTTAATGGTTTCTTTTGTGCGTAAGGTTCTAATATCCTATTGCACCAATACGTTGGTTTAAAAGCCTTCTCTTCTAGTGACCTTCCAAACCGTTTCGCAATCCCCCTGGCGTAACAATAACTACATCCATGCTCGCATCCCGTCACTGGGTTCCAGGTGTACCCCTGCGATCCGTCAGAGTTTTTAACCCAGGCAATTTTTGTTCTTTTCATTTCTTATTCTTCCGCAAAAGCCACCTCGCGGGGATTTTCCCCGTTTAGCCTTCTTGCGTGAAACCCTTCAGGGGTTGCCCTTATTTGTTCTGTAAGCATTATTGGTGATATCTCACAAAACCCTTATAAATCTGGAGATTAGTTCTTCCCCATTCCCACACACTCGCCTTAAAAGCCGCAAAATCCCCGTCCCACAGCTTGTTAAGTTCCTCATATAACGCGCGTTCGCGGTTATAAAGTTCAAGTGCATGAGCCTTTGCCCACTCATACACCCCCTCAGCGTCGGGTGGAACCTTCTTAGTGACAAGCGAGATTATTTCCTTGAAATATTTTTCATACATGATTTTAATCCCCCATCTGCGGCGTTATTTTTATTTCCAATATTTTCCCATAGTGCGTCCCAATAAGCTTGCAATCAGCCACCGTAAGTCCTGTGATGGCGATTTCCTTACCACAACTTTCAAGTCTCACCCCGCAACCGTTATCCAGGCTGCCGATATTTCCAATCTCAGACACCGTTCCTTTTATTGTTATCATTCGTTCTCTTTCTATAAGTGAGGATGCCTGGCTTACCTCCCGGAAAGTGTGGGTACCCGCACTTTCCGGGCCTTACGGTCTCCCGGCTATCGGATGCCTCCAATCCCCCGTTTCTCTTCTCGTTTCGGCCAAGCCTCTGAATATCTTTATTATTTTTATTTCGAATTGGTATTTGGTTTCTAACCCGGCAAGCCTTTCTGAATTGTTTCCCCGGGCAAGCTCAAGCTCCTCCGGTGTTGCCCGCGCTATCCAACTCAGGAAATTTATCTTTTCAAGGTCAAACGGATCGCTGATAAATTCATAATCCATATCTTTTTACGTGGCTTTTTCTAAGGTTTGTTTTGCTTAGACAATGCGTCCAGCGCCACACATCCGCTTTTGCCGGTAATCCAGGCGACGTTAAACTTGTCACTCACCCGTCCCAGCCCATCCTTTCCTGTAACTCATCAGCAACACCACCACCCAAGCCGTATTACCGCACACTAGCGCCACGCCGCCTGCAAAGCTGGCCCACTGCTTGAGGCTTGGATAATAGAGCAAATTCCAAACCCCCCATGCGGTAAAAAACACCATCATGGGCCAATAAACCCCCTTGACGGTTTTCTCTCGGTACAACGTAAACGCATTCTTCCACGTAAAAAAGGCGCCCAACCCCTCAAAAACGCCGTTAACCCAATCGTAATCCAAGCCCATAGCCCTTTTCCTTTCGTAACCCGCTTATCACAGCGAACGTATTGATGCACCCGCCGAACCTCTTTGTAGTAACTGTTGTTAAAATATCCACACACCGGGCAAGACCACCGGCAGATATATTCCTCAATAATCCGTGTATACCTCAACCTCATAAAATTGTTCTTGTTTCCTTATACAATGCCACAAAGATTTTTTTTCGTAACCAGTTTATATTTTCTTCTCTGCGCCCTCTGCGGTGAACCTCCGTTCCCCTTCATGCCCTTAAAGGAAGGCCTGGCGCGCAACTAGGGGGTAGCTAGCCCACGCCAGGGATTTGGCAGGCTGTCAGTTGATTTCAATGTATTGGTGCGGTACGGTCGCATCCAGGCTTTTTGCTATTGTTTAATTTTATGGTCTCATACTCAGAGGTCTCCAGTATTAACATGGGTTCGGAAATCCATTCAGAATCTCTTCTTTCCCCGTTATCACCCACTTGTGGCGCAAGCAATATATCATAAAAGTTTCTGCTTATATATGTTGTGCGACCAACAGCAACACCCTTAAACCCAGTTATACGATTACAGTATTTTTTCCCCAATTCAACAGAAGTAAATATATTGTGGTAATTCTTAATATCCTGAATTGCTTCACCGGATTCGATAGCCTGGATGCGTTGTATATCAAACCACTCAGGACTGATTAACGCCCCATCCCCCTTTATAGTGGCCGCCAGCAATACCTGGTTGCATCCGGATAAATACTCGACCCAAGCCGTCGCAATCCCTTCATACCCGGTTATGATATCTTTATATTTTTTGCCGAATTGAATATTTGTTTCCATACCATCTCCTTTTATAATTGAGTTATATAGCCGGTACTCTCCCGGCTGTCACACCACTTGTCATTTGGCAGGTGTCGCGCATACAGCCTGAGTCGTCGAGTGCTGTCTCTCGTCCCTACGCGGTTCGATGCTGGTCACCATGTCTCAAACCACTGTCGCGATCGCAGTGCATGGGTATAGTAGGGCTGGCGCATATCAATTTGGATTTCAGAATGTGGAATTTGGATCTCTACTTACCGGCATCCGCCTACCCCATAGCGTCCTTTGTGCCGAGCTTGTAACTCACTAATTTTTGACTTATTCCAGTTGTCAATCCGGCTATAATACCCGACAATCCTCGTGACCCCTTGAAGAGGCCTTTCCCCTCCGGTTCCAAGCGCCCGAATCACAGCCTCTACCGGCTGGCGGATAATAGTATCAACCTCAACCAAGTATGCCTTTTCCACATCGTGGTCTAATACTTTTATCTTGCTTTCAGCAGTTGTTTCCCGACATTCATTTTTCCCATCGATTGACAACCCGTCAATCGTAAATCGCTGCGCTACTTTAGCGTTTCCCGGAATGGAATCCAAAGCACTTTCAAACGCTTCTAGTTTACAAGTTATATCTTGTATCACCTCACCCTCTTCATCAACCACAGTTCCCGCTTTAGTTGAACAACCGTCCTTACACATACCTACCTCCAAACTTAACATGAAAATAATATCCATATCCATTTTACAAAATACCGTTATAGCCGGCGGCAGGGAGGCCACCGGCTACAACGTGTGAAAGGGATACCATGCCTCTATACCAACCATCGCCAGGCGGCAGGCATGGTCCGTAATCCCGCCCGGCGATTTTAGATTTTAGGTTGCGGATTTTGGATTGGAAAATCCCAAATTCGAAATCCAAAATGGTTAAGATAAAATCGGTTTCCCATTCACATTCAAATAATATTTACTTTCTACACATCCTCCCCAGTGCTTTCCACTTGAAATATCATAGTGCCTGCACTGGACTCCTCTATGCACCTTTACCTCGATATTTAAATTCGTTACCCGCTGGACAAACCACTGCCATAACACAAAATGGTTCATTGGGTTTTTCTTCCAGCATCATTTTCAAAACTTTAGTTGAAATCAGAAGACAGGCAAACCCTGTCATCCAATTAATCGGAACAAGGGCTTCTGGCCCATCCAGGTATGACAACTCCGGAATAAACACATGCCCCTCATCGTCAACACACGATGTCATAGGCAAAGCAGGCTCAATATTCTTTCCCGTGACCACCCCGCCCACAACCAAATTATTCTGATATTTGGCTGCGTGATATAGCTTCTGAAATCCGTCGAATGGAACCACTACATCATCGTCAACAAAAAATATGTATTCCGCTCCCACCTGCAACGCATAGGCCATCAAAGAATTCCTTCCCACGTCTACCGGAAGTCCGGACGTTGTGCCATACAACGTCTTACACCCATACGGAGTGACCACCCACGGAGACTCATAAACAACCTGTAGCAGTGGCTTCGAGCTGTCTCGCCTGGGTTGTGCAAGAAACACATTGGGGCGAATTTTCTGCATTCGTTTGGCAATAGGAAGTTCCAATTTATGGAATGAAGGTTTTGATGGGAACACCAATTTTCCTTTTCTCATAATTTTTAAAAATATTATGTCGTAAATATCTCAAGCTTCCGCACAACGGGAAGCTGCTTCCCTGTCGCATCGCCAAACTCATCTTCCGGGTTCTCAATATACCCCTTCAGCCGCACCGTCTGGCCAGGCGCCGGGTCAGTGGGCATTTCAAGAAGTACGATCCGCGGCACGTACACCTCAAAAACCTCTTCCTTCCCCTCAAAATCCTCCTTCTTTTCCTGCAATATCCTCACCCGCAACGGGCGGAACCCTTCTACCTCAGCAGCATCATCGCCAAAAGAAACCACTTCACCCGTCAGGCGAAACGCCGCTTTATATTCCTTCAAAGCCATCGGTTCGCATCGGTAAAAATTGAACGTTGTTTTAATTATTTCATTTTTACCGTTGTATTGCTGGATGTTGCCCTCCAGCCGTACATCTGAACCCTTTACTATCTTACCGGATGCCACATTACCATTAAAGCCGGCAACGGCATCACTGCCCCATATCCGCCCAAGCACGCGCACGTTGCCGTATTGTGCGTGCTGGCACAGGGCAAATATCCCCATGTATGCCTTACCGCTTGCGGTCGTTTCTTTGGAGAATTTATCCAGCTTCCCCCATACCGTCGCCCCGTTATAAAACCTTAATTCCGGCATAGCGCCACCGTTGCCCTTCGGCTCAATAAGTAGTTAATGTCAGCAACAAAATCATAGAGCGCTGCCCGCCTGGCACAACACGTATCACACTTCCCCAATTCATCCATAATCATTCGCTTCAGTTCACAAAGTAAGTCGTTGCCAAACGACGTTAATGGGACTTGGCACGGCTGCCCGTTTATCATCAAGGCAACCATAGCCACCCTTTTTGTGTCAATTGTTTCTTTATCCTGCATTATTTTTTTACCCTCCTTTTTTTTTCGTATATGATTTATTATGACTCTGGCGATTATTTGTTGTCCTGCGTGGAGTTACTGTATTTTTCTTTCCCGTTTGCAATTGTGTAACAAGGTGTGGTATCGTGTTCAAATCCTCTATCGCCACCTTACACTTATCACGCAGCAAATCATCCACCAGCGCTTTACTGTCGGCACAGATAATAACAGACCGAAACGCCTTGCAGGCATGATCGGTGATAGCCGATATCTCACCACGAATAGAATAATCAGCCATCACCTCCCCGCTCCCTTTACCAATCTTATCAATTTCATCTTTGGTTCTTGTTTCTTATTCCAGGCCTTCAGGGCGTCTCGCCTGCTGTTTCTTAAATGCAGGCGGGACTCCTGCGCTACAAATGCAGTCGCCGTAGGCGACCTATTTAAAATAATACAGGCAATGTCCCCTTTACCAATACAACCAAAAGGGCAATCACCCCCGCCCAAAACACCACACAACAAGCCACCCCCACAACAGCCTGCCTTCTTGTGCTGAATCGCCTGTTTTGCAATCGCGCAGGCTTATTGCCGTTTTCATAAAATCCCATTGCTATTTCTCCAAAAGAAATAATTCTTGAGCCGCTTGATCAAGAACTTCTTGTTATGTTCCTTGACAAGCGTTAATGTTTTGTATTAGTCACTTGCCATCTCCCCGGGGTTGTAAATTGGCCACCCCATTTTTTGCGCATAATGGTGAAGGTCCGCCTGGGCGGCTAAGGGGCTGTCGCGCTCAGGGAGATACTTTGACTTAATCCTTTGCAATGCCCCTGATTTTTTTACCCGAAACGCCGCCCACCACTTATCGCCCGATATGCCGGACGAAACTTTAACTAACTTTCCCATGTCGTCAATATATTGTGTCCTGTTGTGTTTCGCCATAACAACCTCTGTTTTGTGTAGAGACGCATTGCAATGCGTCTCTACTCCCCGAATTTAATTCCGGCACAAAGCCGTTACCGCCCTTCTGTTTAACAAATCGTTTATAGCGGCGATAAACCCCTCTAATGCCGCGCGTTTGGCGCAGCATATTTCCTGCTGTCCAAGCGCTTCCAGAAATACCTGCTTAAGCTCGGTTAAGCAGCCATTGTCAAACTCAGCCAGCGACATCAGGCGCTGGCTGCCGTTCACATTTACCACGATAGCCGGCACTGCCATTGGTGTGATATTCATAGATACCTTCCTTGTAATTTATCTAAAGCCCCTCAACCGCTTCGCCTCACGGCGGTTCCAGTCCTTCAATGCCTGCCGGTTCCCCGCCTTTATTTGTCTTGCAAGCTCCCGTATCTCAAGCTGGCGTTGCCAGTCAAGGTCTGGCGTGGGTTCCGCCATGTTACGAACAACCTTACAGAGGTCTGCCACCCGCGCCTCCAGCGCCTGTACCTTACCGGCAAGCAACTTCAGTTGTTCGTTTGCGTTCATTCTTTTATTTCCCGTTATTCCCGACAGAGTTATTCTTGTGGTTAACACTCAGCCGCAAGTCCTCAAGCTCTAACTGCGCCCCGTCAATTGCCTTCAAAATCTCAACCTTTTCGTCTTCATTCAACGTTCCGTCCTTCAGCGCAGCCACCACCTGTGCCACCAGGCTGCCGCTTGAAGCCGCCGCGTCGAGCGTTTCATCTTTTATGTCTTTTGTTTCGCCAGCCTGTGGCCGTGGCGCAAGCAGGAAGTCCGTGTCGGTAAGCATGAAGTTGAGAAACGCCTTATCCTTTGTGGCGTTATAGAGTGGGGCAATGAGTTCAACGGGGAAGTGGGGGGCGTTGTCTTCGGTGTAGTGGTAGAGGGTGGAGACGGGCACGTTCATCTTCCGCGCCACGTCCGCAAGCTTATATTCCTCTGAAAATACCAGCTTCGATTTTAAAAGCTCCTTAAACTTCGTGTATCTTGACGCCATATAAGCCTCCTTATTTTCCTTGACCTTCAAAAATAAAACGCTAACATATAGTTGTCGTTTAACCCTGACAGGGTTAATTGTAATTCTCAGGGAACATCAGCACCTCAGCCGGTATGCCCGTAGCGCGCGCCAGTACCTTTGCTGCTCGCTTGCTGAGGGTTCTTTGCCCCTTTGCAACGTAATTAATGTAAGCAGGGGTGAAATCCGGGCAGTATTCCCTGGCGAATCTGGAGTACGACAATCTCCTGCTTTTAATGAATTTCTCAAGTGGGTGTATTTGTGTTTTTAACATGACGAAATATCGAAGAAAATTTATTCTTAAAGACGGACGCAAGGTCTACGCCTCAAAGTGGGGCGAAATAGACCTTGTGTCCCAGGAAACCGTTGACAACCCAACCGGCTTTGCGGGGGCTGCCTTTACACCTGACCGAAGACAGTTATCAACCATTCCATTGATGGAAAGTGAAAACAAGCCATACGTCAGGATTATCGCTCAGGTATTTGAGCCGGATTCCAGTCCTGTAGACCTTAGCGCATACGTCGCCGGGACGAGACTATCATAATCTGACCCTAAGACGGCAATCGCCTCGCCGCCGGTTTTGTGCAGGTATTCGAGCAACTCGTTTTCGCCGTCAAAGACCGGCAAGCCTTTATCCATGGCTGATTGTATAAGTTTGCTATACATTATAAAAGACCTCGCGATACTTTATGGAACAGGAGAACATCATTGTCTAAGACAAAAATTAAAGGTAAATGCCCTGAATGCGGAAAAAGCGACCTTACGTTAAGAGAGAACACTATTTTTTGCCATTACTGCAACAAAACCGTTCAAATGGAATTTCCTAAGACGCCGGAATCAGGACTAGAAATAATAACCACCTTAACAAACTATGTTAAAACCACACTTAAGTAATAATTTATTGAACCTGGGATTATCACTAATCTCATAGAGTTCGTTTTTATAAAGCAAATAAACCTTTTTTGCGTTACTGTAAAAAAACCTTCCATGCTTTTGGAAGTACGCATAAAGCTTGTCTATCGATGGATATTTTTTGCTCATAATTTATGCCTCAGAAAATTTACCTTCGGAATTTTGGATATTAATATTCATACTGATTTCACAAAAATGACCGAGGCCGAACTCATTCAAATAGAAAAAAGATGGGACCCTGTTTCACAGGTTTATCTCAAAGTAGTCAGCGAGCGACAACGCAGGCTGGAAGTAAAAGAACAAAAAGATAAGAAGTGGCAAATTATAACTTTATTGATTGCCATAATAGGCCTGATTATTGCCATTATTGACCTTATCCTGCATCTTTTTTAAACTAGCAGCATACTCCCGTGTCTCGCGACGATGCCGTCTCGCGTACAATATCAAGAAAAAGTTAAAAACATTAAGAACGATGGCTGATAGGGCAAAAATAACAGTTATTTTCATGTGCGGGATCCATAAATTTATGTCCTGGAAATCTTACTTTCGGAATTTTACAACAGCTTGTTTTTGTGATGATGAGAATTATACACAAAATAATAGTGCAGTCAAATAATAAATACACCTAATACAAGTGCATTAATGAAAAAATACACATATCTAGCGATAGGGAAAAGACTTAAAGAACTAAGAAAAAATTTAAAACTATCCCAAAAAAAATTCGCAAACAAAATTAATATTTCTTGGAGGACTTACCAAAACTATGAATATGGAGAAAGTTTGCCACCAGAGTCTTTACTTGAGCTGGTTGCAGGATTATGTAATACCACGGTAAGCTGGATACTGGGGCGTGGCTTTATGTCCAACGTTGAGACGGCATTACTCAAGAAATCCCGCTACATACCAGTAATCTCATGGGTACGGGCTGGAGAATGGACTGAAACGTGCGACGCCATTCGCCCCGAAGACGCTGAAGATTGGATACAATCCGATGTGCCTGGTGAATGCGTCTTTGCCCTGCGGGTAAAAGGCGATTCTATGGAAGACTTGTTTAGTGATGGAGATATTATCATTGTAAATCCCCACATCCAGCCGGAGATTGGCGATTATGTCATCGTAAAAAACCATAAAGAAGAGGCCACATTTAAACAACTGAAAAAATATGGAGATAGATATATCTTACGTCCTTTAAATCAAAGATATCCTGAAATGGAGGTAAAAGAAGGCGAATTCAGAATCGTTGGCGTCGTTGTTGAAAAAAGAAGAAAATTCAGATAATTGGATAACGATAAAAAACAGACTCAATCTAACATTGTCTGCTTGCCGTGTTGGTGGGTAGGGTATGGGGTGAAAATCGATTTTAGGAGATTAATTTATGAGAAAATTTACTGTATTATCTGACGAATTAAACGAAAAGAGACTACAAAAAAAGGGGGAACCATTTAATATTAAAGCAATCATTGTATTTACAGAAGAATTCGATAAAAAAGATTTTGAAGAATTTAAAAGTTATACTTATGAAATGATTTATGATAGTGAATATCCTATATTAATCAAAAAGGGCGCACCATTAAAATTACGGAAAAAAATTATAGCTGCCGCGGTCAGTGAAGAAATAGATATTGTTTCTGTAGATGAAATCCTAGCCAAACACATAAAGGTGGTAGGGGAATGAGTACTGAAACACTTGCGCTTCCATTTGACCCTAACAACGAATCAAAAAATTATCTTGCGATTATTGTGTTTTATAAGGCTAAATCTCAATATTACGAGAGTGCTCTCATGATAGCAAGATCGGTTAAATCATACGAAACATTACAAGAAGAGTCTGTACATATTTTAAGATTCAATAAGGATTTAAATGATGCAACAAAGCTGTTAGGATTATTAAATATATTGGGTAACTGGAAAGGCAGTACCAAAATGTACTTTGCTGGTGGAAGGCTTATTAATCCACTCAAAATAAAAGAAGTTATATCTTGTTATTTAGACAGTCTATCATGTTTAGATTTTAAAGCTCATTGTTGTAATGTAGAACAATATCCATTTGATAGAGTCGGTTATTCTAATTATTTTGGTGTTGCATCTCGAATATTAAATAAGAAAGATGAAACAATGCGCCTTTTTTTAAATCCTTGTAAAAAGCTTGTTTTGTGCGGATTAATCAAAGATCATCCATCTTCTTTAAATGAACAAATACAAGCGCGGGCTGTAGCTTCAAGCGTTGATTGGTGCCCTCGATTTAATATAGACTTAGCAAAACCATTAAACTTTTAGCCGGGTAGGTTGGGTTGATGCCACGAAACCCAACACGTTTTTTAAACCAGAAATGGAGGGCTTAAAATGAAGCGATTTTTAAACGTTGTACAGGTTTGTTTAGTTACATCTCTATTGTTAATTCCTGTTTTTACCCTATTCAACGCCGAGTGTCTTGCTGACGGTGTAAGACTCAAGGATAAATATCCGCCAAGCTGGTACCAGATACTCTCCGCCGAAAAACGCTTCGTGCTGGTAATGAACGACGAGGCCGTCCTGGATAAAGAAACAGGGCTTGTGTGGCAAAGAACACTAAGTATTTATAAAACAGATTGGCAGGGTGCGGTTGATGCTGCGTATGGTATAGGGTTTGGTGGCAGAAGGGGATGGAGGCTTCCCACGGTCGAGGAGCTGGCAAGTCTGATTGATATATCACAAAAGAATCCGGCACTTCCATTAGGACACCCATTTATTGACGTTCAATATGGTAACAGCGATTATTATTGGACTGCAACAACCAGATATTCAACCCCAGAAGTTGCATGTATAGTAACTTTTGATGGCGGGTTTTGTGGTTCGAGTAATAAAACAAACACTTACCAAGGCCATATCTGGGCCGTGCGCGGCGGATATGGATACGATAATTAACAGCACCGACTAACCTCCAAAAACCCTTTTGAACCAAAAAAATATATGTCCGTCCGCCCCCACAAAAAACAACCCGGCAAGTGGATCATAGACTACTACCCGCAGGGCCGCAAGGGTAAGCAGGTAAAAACCGTCTTTACCGGTTCGGAGGCCGATGCCCGCACGCTCGAACTCCAGCTAAGGCGCGACGGCTCATCTTTGCTGTCAGGCAAGGTCAACCCGAAGATCGTGGACGTCCTGCCGGAATTCCTGGAATGGTATAAACTGCACAGAAAGCCGCGCAGCTATAAGGACATGCAGTACGCCTTGAAGTTTATTATCCCACATTTTGGGAAACTACCGGCCAACAGGATCACACCGGCCGCCATAACCCAGTACAAACTCTCAAGGGTGGGTAAAAACCGGTCGTGCAACAAGGAACTCACCTGCCTGCAAGCCGTTATTCGTTGGATGGTGAGGAACAACTATTGCAACCCCTTGCTTTTCACTATAGAACAATTGCCCTACAAACAGCCACTGCCACAAATACCCCATCCTGGCGACATCGAAAAATTTATGGGCGCTATCACCGATCCGCTCAAGCGTGCCGGGGCGCTCTTCATGTGGCAATGCGGGCTGAGATTCTGCGACACGGTCTATTTGCGGTGGGAAAACATCAATTGGGAGGCTGGCGTGGTGCTGGTTGAGGTAACAAAGTCTGATCCCCGCCTTTGCATCCTTCCGCCCGATATCCGAACCATTTTAGAACCGCGTCGGAAGGCAAGTGGTTATGTATTTATGAACCCGGTTACCGGTAAACCGTACACCACGATGCGTAATATATTCGATACGGCCTGCCGCAAGGCCGGGATTCGGCGTATAAACCCGCATTTGTTGCGGCACGCATTTGGGACGTACATGCTTGAGGCCACCGGCGACTTGCGGCTTGTGCAAGCGCTTCTGGGGCATAAAAAAGTAGACACCACCCAGCGTTATACACAGATAGCTACCCGGCGTTTACAGGCTGGGATGCAGGCAATCGCCTCTTACACCAAGAATCTAATTTAGTCACAAAACATTGTTATTTGAAAAGTTATAAAAAACTGAGGCTAATTGCTAAACCGTTGTAGGGCCTAAATCCCTACCCCGGGTTCGAATCCCGGCCTCTCCGCCATATTTAAAGAAGTACTTCGTATTGCAAGTCAATTAGGTTGGGTTCAACGTAAGAGTTACTCAACACCTGCCTGTTCACATTATTCAAAAATTTGTTGGTATTTGCGTCTCAACACAACCTATCAAGATGCTGGTGTAATGTTTTGGGGATTTACGAGGTAAGAATATGGGTCTCCATTCTCCATAGTTCTTACGAGTTAATATAAAAAGTCGCCTAAGACATAATTTGCGATTGGGAATATTGATTACGCCGCTACCACTGCAAAAGTGGGGAAGAACCCTTAAATAGAGACCATTTATCCCATATTCTACGGCATTTTTGCCCTTAAAGTGGGGAATACACCTCGCGGAAGAGGGCAAACAGGTGAAGGATGACTGAAGCAATTCCCGTCATTGCCGACGATACGTGGACTGGTATTATAGCCAAACAAATCAGGTTTTCGACGCTCAAACCAGCAAATACAAGCGGTTCATCATGTATTTTTCGAAAAGCAGAAGCTTTTGGCTATACTTTAATGCCGCAGTCTCCGTTCTACTTCGTCAACGATATGTTTACTGAATGAGAATGAGGCGGTAAACGCCGGTGAAACGGCATTCAGTATATGGGTAGAATCTTCACCATGTTCAATAACAAAGTCCATCACCAGATTCATTTTTTCCCTATTCAGTAATTGCGCCCTGATGCCTGGTGTAAGATAGCCTCCAAACCGCGTAACATCCACCTTTTTTGCTAAAGACGCGGCCTGCCGTATAAAATATTTCCTGGAATACTTTTTGATTTCCTGCAAGGTTAAGCTTCTAAAATTGAAGGCGTTGGTGCAAAAAAGCCTGGCTTCAGCGCATATCACCTCAAAAAATTCGCCCAAGTTGAAATGGGAAAAGCCTTGATAATTTTCCCGCCAAAATGCCGGAATTGCCGTAGGCCCTATTTTCATCTTCCCATCCGCCGTTTTGGTGAAATGCACGCCCAGGAACGGATTGCCCAGGTTTGGCACGGGATATATGTGCCTTTGGAAATGTCGGGAATCTTTATATTCCATGTAAAGGCCTTTAAAGGGCAGGAGGGTATATTTTTCCCCAACGCCAAATTGGTGGGCGACCTTATCCGCATAGAGTCCTGCCGCGTTGATCAGGTGTTTATATTGTATCTTTTGCCTGTTTGTGCTGATGGTGGAAGCTCCTTCTCTTTTTATGAATTTTTCATTACATACGATGCTGACCTTCTTCCCCTGTAAATCGCTTGCCAGATGCGCAACAACTTCTTTCGGCCTGACTACCGATGTTGCAGGTGAGTATAGCGCCTTGCCAAAGGTTTTCGCATTCGGCTCCATCTCTGCCAGGTCTTTTTCGTCAATGACATCCAGCTTGACGCCATTGCGGTCTCCTCGCTGCTTGAGTTCAAATATGCCTTTCAGTTCATTTTCGTCCCGTGCCACCACAATCTTTCCGCACCGATCAATGGCGAGGCCATGTTCCAAGCAGTAGCCGGTTAAAAGCCTGTTCCCTTCCGCGGTAAAACGCGCCTTTAGGCTGTCGGCGGTGTAGTAAAAACCGGCGTGCAGCACACCGCTGTTTCTCCCGCTTGCGTGACAAGCCACAGTAGGTTCCTTTTCTATCAAGGTGATGTGCATATCAGGAAACCTGGCATTCATCTCTCGCGCAACGGAAATGCCCATTATACCGCCACCGACGATTAGTATATCCGTTGTTATCATGTTAGTTTTTGGGGGTAGACCTTAATGTTTAGTAGATAAGTGAGAAATATCCTTTATTTTAGCCATGCAGGGACGATACAATTCGTCCGCTGAAAGGCGGATAATTTTCCAAACACCTTTGCATGCAAGTTCGCAGATGTAGTAAAAGGCGGTTTATGCGGGTCTCGCATTGTGCAGGATGATAGGAAATTGGTAACAGTTCAGCCCCTCGCTTTGAACTAAGCAAAGGAACCCACCCCTGACCCCTCCCAGGAGGGGCTAGGGGTGGGTGAACTGTTACGGAAATTGTTTTTGTCAATTTAGCAAAAACACAGGAAATAGCAAGCGTTTTTATTTTATCAGCCCAATTGAGTAACGGAGAAAAGAGAACAACATTGCCGGTTTATTGTGTCTCCCGATTAATTGAGTTTGTAAAATTGCAATGCCGTGAAGCGTACCCACTTCCCGAAATTGCTGCTTGACTGGAAATACTTGTAAAGGTAAACTCATGGACAGACTTTTAGCGGTTGTCCTGTTCATAGTATTTGGGCATACAATGAAGTGAATCTGTGGGCCGTGCTTATTACTGTTTATCGACCGGATCCTAATCTATGGATTAATTGGCGAGAAAAGAGAAGTTTTTAGAGGGTAATACTATAACCATGCGCCTGAAGCAGTTTGAGGTCGAAAGTATAACAAACGCCATTAAGACCCTTGACGTCCATGCCAAAATCTATCTCTTCGGTTCCCGAACCGACGATGCAAAGAGGGGGGGCGATATAGACGTCTTAATAATTTCCCAAACGCTTTCTTATAACGACAAAATAACAATATTGCAACGGTTATACGAGTCCCTGGGGGAACAAAAGATTCATATCATTATTGCAAAGGACGCAAAAGACCCTTTCGTAAAACTTGCGAGGGATAAAGGAATTTTGTTATGAGTATGAAAGATTTGCTGGGACTGCTCAGGGATGAATTATCCTCTTTGGAAAAAGCGCAGCAAGTGTTGCAATATTCATACGATACTTGCGCTGAAATTGGTATAAAAGAGGACTATACGTTTGATGAAATGGACCGTTTTGAGGCCTTTACAAGCAGGTTTGCAAGGCTGAGTGATCTCCTGATTCAAAAAATATTCCGGCTTATCGACCAAATCGATTTAGAAGACAGCGAAACGGTGCGGGACAGAATTAACAATGCAGAAAAAAAGGGATTGATAGAAAGCGCTGATTCATTTATACAAATCAGAATAGTCAGAAACGACATTGCTCATGAATATCATACGGAAACGTTAAAAGTTATTTACAAAAAGGTTTTGGAATTATCGCCCTGTCTTTTTGACAGTATAAACCGGGTTCGGAAATATTGCATGAGGTATTCACGAATATAAGGTTGTAAATATCTACCCGGGAAACAACAATTCCAGGAAGGGATGGACTCTGTTACAGAGGTTTGTAGAGAATTCGAGGTGAAAAAAGGGGTGGAAGCACCGGGGTATAATAATATTGCCCGATAGGCAGTAGTGCGCCTTATCTTAAATTATGGTTGCATGGTGTGAAAAGAAGTTAGCCGTTTCCGTCAACGGATGTCAAAAACCATACGTTAAAGGTATAATTTAAAAACATATTGTCTAATCTTTCGATGCATCCTCTTGACTTTTCATACCATCTAAAAGCTTACGCAGCAT